>JBDTWQ010000113.1:0-5616 GCA_040006595.1 Nitrosospira sp. | reverse complement strand
GCGGGGATTCTCCCGGTCTTGCATGAGTTGTTTCGCCTGAGGTTTGCAGCGCTTTTAACAGCGCTGTCTCCAGTTGTATCAGGGTTCTCGTTTCATTCAGCATTTCGCCTGTAATGAGGAATGTGTCTTCAGCACGCTCGCCCAGGGTATTAATTCTGGCACTGTGTACATTTACGTCGAAATGTACAAGCACCTGCGCGATGCGCGATAACAGTCCCGGCTGGTCGCCAGCAACAATTGACAAGACATGATAGGCACCTTTTTCATCGGGTTCGATGTCGACTTCAGGTGTAATCGGAAAATGCTTGAGATGGCGGCTCAAGCGTCCCTGTAGTGGGGGTTTTAAGGGGACTTGCTGTTCTAGTTGTCGCGTCAGTTCATGTTCCACAACACTGATGACGTCGCGCTGATGCTCTACTATATTGAAGGGGTCCAGTACCAGGAAGCTATCGAGCGCATAGCCGTCGCGGGTAGTATGGATTTTGGCCTCGACTATGTTGTAATCTATGCCATCGAAAAAATCGCAGATGCGCGCGAACAAGTCCTTCTGGTCAGGAGCATAGACCAATACCTGGATACCTGCTCCGGAAGGTGCGACACGCGCCTTCACCACTGGTGCGGGTGACTTTACCCGGTGGCTCAAATGACGCGTATGCCACGCGATTTCCTGTGAGTCATGCAGCAACAGATAAGTGGGGTCGAGTACCGACCAGAGCTGCTCATGCGCGTTGGCTGGAATACCAGCCCGCTGCAGCAATTCCAGCGCCTTGTGTCTGCGTTTTTTCAGCACACCATCCGCATGGATTGACTCGCCGTACAGATGCCGCCGCGTTGCCCAGAACAAATCTTCCAGCAGCTTGCCTTTCCAGGCATTCCATACTTTTGGACTGGTGCCTCGAATATCTGCAACGGTAAGTAGATAAAGTGCGATGAGACGGCGTTCGTCCCTGACGCGTGTGGCAAAATCTCCAATCACACCCGCATCGGATATGTCTTTTTTTTGGGCTGTGATCGACATTACCAGATGATTTTCCACCAGCCACATAACCAGCTCCGTATCTTCCGGCACCATCCCATGCTGTTCGCAGAAACGCCTGGCGTCGGTTTTGCCAAGCATTGAGTGATCTCCTTTGCGTCCTTTAGCGATGTCATGGAACAGCCCGGCAAGATAGAGCACTTCCGGGTGCTCGAACTCACGGATGAGCCGGCTGCATAGCGGATATTCGTGGGTAAATTCCGGCGCCATGAAACGGCGCAGATTTCTCACCACCATCAGTATATGTTCATCCACAGTGTAAACGTGGAACAGGTCATGTTGCATCTGGCCGACGATACGCCCAAATGCCGGGATATAGCGCCCCAGGAGGCCATAGCGGTTCATAAGGCGCAGTTCGCGGGTTAGTCCGCGTGGCTGGCGCAGGATTTCCATGAACAGGGCGCGATTGCGCGGATTGCGCCGGAATACTCCGTTGATGAGTGGTGCAGCGCGCCACATCGCCCTCAGAGTTGCTGCGCTACGGGCTTTTAATTCAGGATGTTGTTGCAGCAGCAGGGTACTTTCCAGAATCGTGCTGGGATCTTGCCGGAAAATATTTTCGTTGCGTGCCTCCAACAATTCGCCACGCTTCTGAAAACGCTCATTGATAATAACCGGCACCGCATCCGTGCCAGGAAAAATTTTTGCGCGTAGCGTGAGCAATAGAATGGTATTAATCTGTGTCACCGCCCTGGCGGCACGGTAGTAACGCTGCATTAGCATTTCCCCGGCACGACGTGGCGGTTTATCAGCTATGTTGAGTTCTTCGGCGAGGGAGGTTTGATAGTCGAACAGCAGCCGGTCCTCACGCCTTTCAGCGAGATAGTGCAGCCGGATGCGCAGGTCTTGCATGATGGTTTGATGATGCTGCGCAAGGCGTCCTTCCTGTTGCGTTATGAATTCGCCCTTCGCAAGATCCGACCAGGATTTTCCCAATCCCGCAGCGCGGCTCACCCAAAGTATATTCTGCAAATCTCGAAGACCACCGGGGCTTTCCTTCAAATTGGGCTCAAGATTGTAGGTGACATCGTGATATCGGCCATGCCGCTGCTGTTGCTCAAGCTGCTTGGCGATGAAAAATGATCGCGGATCAAGCGCAGCCTGCATGGCATGCGAAAATTCGCTGAATAATTTACGATGCCCCGCAAGTTGGCGCGCTTCCAGCAGGCTAGTTTGCACGGTGATGTCCTTGCGTGCCTCCTCTGCACATTCGGCGAGCGTGCGGACACTGTGTCCAACTTCCAGCCCGATATCCCACAACAATCTCACCCAATGTTCCAGCCGGGATTCAATAGCATCATCCACCGCATCGGCACCGTTTTTTACCCCGGGAAGCAGCACCAGCAGATCTATGTCGGAATAAGGAAAAAGCTGCCCGCGCCCATACCCCCCCACCGCCAGTAACGCGATGGAATCGGGCATCGCTATTCCACGCCAGACCTGACGCAGAATGCCATCCACCAATCGGCAATGGTGACGCAGCAAGGCCGCGCCGTTCTTATTCTCGTAATAATGCTGACGTAATAATTCACGGCCTCGTAGCAGCGTCTCCTTGCTCGCTTCAGCATCAAATCTGAATCCGGAAGTTGACTGCTCATCTTTCAGTTCAGCGCTATGATCCTCAAAGACTTTTTGCATCACTTGACCTTCATCTTTTTTGGCGAGTTTGCTCCAGGGCAGATTGTACGATTGTGCGCTACATGGCCGCGTTGTTTGCAACGCCTTGGAACGGGGCGTCCCAGAGCGTCGCCCGAGGGATCCCCGCAGAGCGGAGGTCGGGCAAGGCGCCCGCATCCCGCTGCGGGGTTGCTTCTTCTTTCGGAAGCACTGCTACGCCCTGTGCGGCCGTACATTCCGCGACGCTGCGCCTCGCCCTGCGCCCCAAAAATCGTACACTCCACCCGGCCCAACCGCCGGATTTGGGTTAAAAAGATTGCCCAGCGGCTTTCCACCGGGCGCTTCCTGGGATCAAGAACGAAAGACAGGTTTCGGCGGCGAACCAGCGGAGAGCGTCAGTACTTCATATCCGGTTTCAGTGACAAGCACTGTATGCTCCCATTGAGCGGACAAGCTGTGATCCTTGGTTACGATAGTCCAGCCATCAGCCATTTGGCGTATGGGGGCCTTCCCCGCGTTGATCATTGGCTCAACCGTGAAAACCATTCCGGCTTTGAGTTGAAGTCCGGTGCCGGCACGACCATAGTGAAGTACCTGGGGCTCCTCATGGAATTTTGCGCCGATCCCGTGACCGCAGAATTCTCTCACCACACTGCATCCAAGACTTTCGGCGAAGTGCTGGATGGCGTGCCCAATATCCCCCAACTGTTTTCCTGGCCGGATTTCTTCAATACCACGCCACATGGATTCATACGTCAGTTCGCAAAGTCGCCTGGCCTGGACCCCTGGTTCGCCAACGTAGTACATGCGGCTGGTGTCGCCGTGGTATGCATCTTTGATGACGGTCACATCAATGTTAACAATATCACCTGATTTTAGTTTTTTTTCGCCGGGCACGCCGTGGCACACCTGATGGTTGACCGAGGTGCAGATGGATTTTGGATAAGGTGGGTACCCCGGCGGTGCGTAATTGAGCGGAGCGGGAATGGTGTTCTGCACATTGATCATGTAATCATGGCACAGCGTATCAAGCTCGTCAGTGGTGACCCCGTGCTGGACGAAGGGCGTAATGTAATCCAGCACTTCCGACGCCAATTTACCCGCTATCCGCATTTTCTCTATTTCCTGCGGGGATTTAATAGGCACGGTCATAATATAGCTTCCAGTTAATGGCAAAAACGTATGATGGAGGTTACAGCATCGTATTGCAAGACCGGCATTGCCTTGCAAGGCACGGCATGGAAAATAGCAGAAGAAGGCGAGAAAGCCGGGATGATTTACCCTGGTTCTCTAGGGAATTTTTGAATAAATCCCGAGATTGCCAGCAAGGACGTCGTCCCAGCGTTGCAGTAAAATCGGGCGTTACATCCTTTGGCATCGTAGATCAGGTACGATCTTCGTCGTGCGCCTTGTGCCCCCCGATTTTGCCAGCAACACGCTTCACGGAGGATTTTCAGAGTTTTTGTCCAGGCGTGATGAAGAGAAAATACCGGGCACGTTCGTATCCGGATCTATCCATTATCCATTACGAGCACCATCAAGCTGTTTTCCAGGAGCCTCGCATGAGATCGTCTTCAGTTCGCTGCCGGGGAATTCCTGTTTCAACTCGGTCATCTTCCGAGCAATGTCTTCCGATGGTGCCTGCACTACGAATTTCATCTGATCGAGATTGCGCGCTCCGATAACCGCCGATCTCACGCCTTTGCTCCGTAGCGACGCCATCATATTCTGGGCTTCTTCGATGCTATGAAAAAAACCCATGGAAATGGCGTTATTCCACTTACTGTTCTCTTGAACGTGAGAATAAGTGATTATCCCCCGTCTTCTGAGCTCCCCCATCTTCTTTTCTGCGTAGTATTTATTTTTGAGTGGAGGGATATGTATCCAGTAGACCGGAACTTTACCCATTGCTTCCAGGTTCACCTTGCCGTCCAGTTGTTGCCTGACGATCGCGGCCTGGACCTGTTCCAGATCCGCGTCAATAAAAGGTCCCCATTCCAGGCAACCCGCAGACGCAGACGCAGATAACGATTTGATTTTCTCCGGATGAAGCTCTGGCGGTGGCTGTGCGCTACCGCCAGAAACTGGCTCCAACTGAATATAGACCGCAAAAGCGGCGTTGATAAACAACAACAGAAAAAATAATGTTCTCATTTGTTGATGGTTTATTGTTGTTAACCAGCCTTCACCTTGTTAAAATGCAAAATTCATAGCATGAATATCATTTTCCGGAGTCCCAGGAATGCAAGGCAAAAAACTAGTTTTGAACATCGCGGTATTGGCCGCACTGGCGCTATCCAATCAAATTTTTGCTGAAACCCCCACTGAGACCGAAAAGGGCAAGGGTGACGCAACTAAAGGCCAGCAAATTGCAACTCAGGTTTGCGCGGCCTGTCACAACGCCGACGGCAACAGTTCTATTCCCACAAATCCCAGCCTGGCCGGACAGCATGCCGAGTATATCACCAAGCAACTCCAGAATTTCAAGCCGAAAGACGGTAAGCCTGCGGAACGCGAAAGTCCGGTCATGGGCGCAATGGTTGCACCCCTTTCGCCGGAGGACATGAAGAATCTCGGTGCATATTACGCGATGCAAACTCCCAAGGCTGGCGGAGCGAAGGATAAATCACTGGCTGAACAAGGGGAAAAAATATATCGCGGCGGCAATCTGGAGACCAGCGTGCCCGCCTGTGCTGGTTGTCATTCTCCCAATGGCGTTGGAATTCCACCCAGCTATCCACGCCTTTCCGGACAACATTCGGAATATGTTGTGGCGCAACTACGAGCGTTTCGAACCGAACAGCGTGCCAGCGATCCCAACAACGTGATGCGCATGATTGCTACCCGCATGAGCGAGAAGGAAATGCAGGCGGTATCTGAATTTATTTCCGGTTTGCGCTAATCCGGTATCTGAAACGACGCCAATCAAACCGATCCGGGGAGCCTCGGGTCGGTTTTTTATT
>JBDTWQ010000112.1:0-8939 GCA_040006595.1 Nitrosospira sp. | reverse complement strand
TGGCTGATCTCATGGAGGAACCGGTCAATACATGCTCCATCTCTTTTGGCGACCCTGCCTTCAACGAATCCCAATATGCGCAAAAAGTGGCCGATCGCTACCACACACAGCACAACGTAGGTCAGGTAGATCAAGACGATTTCGATCTTATTGACAAGCTGGCTACCCTATATGATGAACCCTTTGCCGACAGTTCGGCCATGCCCACCTATCGGGTCTGCGAATTAGCTAGAAAACGTGTGACTGTTGCATTATCGGGAGACGGCGGCGACGAAAACCTTGCCGGATACCGTCGCTATCGTTGGCACCTGTATGAAGAGCGGATGAGATCCATGCTACCGCTTGGATTTCGTAAGCCCTTATTCAGTCTGTTGGGAAATTTATATCCCAAGGCCGACTGGGCGCCAAAGGTCTTGCGCGCGAAATCCACGCTCGAAGCGCTTGCCCGTGATTCCGTGGAAGGCTACTTTCATAGCGTTTCCATCATGAAGGACGGAATGCGCCAACGTCTGTTCAGTGCTTCTTTCAATCGCAGCCTTCAGGGATACCATGCGGTGGAAGTTATGCGTACCCATGCTGATAAATGCCCTGCGCAGGACCCTTTGTCGAGAGTGCAATACCTGGACATGAAGACTTACCTCGTTGGGGATATTCTTACAAAGGTGGACAGAGCCAGTATGGCCCATGCCCTGGAGGTTCGAGTGCCGCTATTGGATCATAAGCTGGTCGAATGGATATCAAGCCTTCCTGTCTCTTTTAAGCTGCGCGGTCATGAAGGCAAATACGTATTCAAAAAGGCTTTGGAGCCTTACCTTTCCAATGACATCCTGTACCGCGACAAAATGGGATTTTCGGTACCTTTGGCAAGCTGGTTTCGCGGCCCGCTACGCCAAAGAGTTAGCGACGCTTTAATGGGTCCGGTTCTGGCTGATACGGGAATCTTCAACAGGACCTTTCTAAAGGAGATGCTCGACCAACACCAATCGGGACGGCGCGACTATAGCGCCCCGCTGTGGACACTACTGATGTTCGAATCTTTTCTACGCAACGTGCTTCATATGGAGCAGCCTTGCTCGCGCACAAATGATCTTAAGGTGGCATAACATGTATGGACAAAGCCCAACCGCCCAGCTCCACTCCATTTATGTCTTATGCGATCAGGCGATTTAGAGACTGCAAAAAGATGATGGACGTATTTCTTACCGTTGACGTAGAGGTTTGGTGTGATGGTTGGGACGACATTGATACCAAATTTCCGGATGCGTTTCAACGATACATTTATGGTCCTACATCGAGAGGTAACTACGGCTTGCCGTATCAATTGCATCAACTACAGGAGAATGGCCTAACTGGAATATTTTTTGTTGAATCCCTCTTTTCCACCCGGTTTGGATTAGACCCATTGTCAGAAATTATCGGTCTGGTTCGCGGGGGAGGTCATGAAGTACAGCTACATCTGCATACTGAGTGGGTCGATGAGTCCAATGAACCCTTACTCGAGAACATCGTTGGTAAAAAGCAGTTCCTGCGGTACTTTTCTTTACAAGAACAAACTATCCTGATTCAGGCAGGCGCAAAGCTGATCGAATTAGCTGGAGGACAACGTATCAATGCTTTTCGCGCTGGAGGCTTTGGCTTCAACAGAGATACGCTTCGAGCGCTTGCCAGGAATCATATCACTTTTGATAGCAGCTACAACGCTAGCATTTTTGGACTGGATAGCGGAGTTAATCCAGAAACTCCACTTGTTGAGCCGATTGAGTGTGAAGGTGTGTACGAGTATCCCATGACGGTTTTTCATAATGGCACCCGGTCGTTGCGACATGCGCAGGTGACCGCATGTTCATACCGTGAGATGGAAGGCCTGCTCTGGCAAGCGCTGGAATCCGGACGGAAATCCTTCGTTATCCTCTCTCACAATTTCGAGCTGCTTAATGGCAGTATGAACCGGCCGGATGATATCGTGGTAACCCGCTTTCGCAATCTCTGCTCTTTTCTGGACCGCCATCGGGACTGCTTTCATGTACGGGGATTTTACGATTTGACCCCCGATCTCGTGTTTTCGCAGCCCGCTCCGCTTACCTCGCCGATTTGGAAAACGGGGCTCAGAATGATTGAACAAGGCATAAGGCGGTTTCGTTGAAGCAAATATGGAATTTTCGCCAAGTGCCCATAAAGCTTCAGCTTGGTGACAGGACGCTGCTAGCATCTAAATTATGGTTACAAGTACGGGAAGTGGGACTTGACGATGAGACCCTGCCGGTAGCAGAGCCGATACCGCCAGCGGATTCTCTTCAAGCAAATAGCCAAGGCTTTTTGATACGATCGCTACGCATCGTCGACAAGCAGCCCATGCTTAGAACGCAGCATGCTTACCTCTGCTACGTATCGTCCCAGCACCAACGGTATTATATCGATATGCGTCAATCATTCGAACAGTACAAGAGCAAGTTTTCCTCCAAGACGCGCTCAACGCTCAATCGTAAGGTTAAGAAATACGCGGAACATTGCGGTGGTAACATCTCGTGGAAGATCTACAAGTCTGCCGGGGAAATGCCGGAGTTCTTTCGATTTGCTCGTGCTGTTTCCGAAAGAACCTATCAGGAAAAGCTGCTCGATGCGGGTTTGCCTGATTCGGAGGAGTTTCTCGATGAAATGGAACAGCTTGCTCAACAGGGGCATGTCCGTGGATTCATCCTTTTTCATCAGAACAAGCCTGTCTCGTATCTCTACTGCCCGATCTCCAACGGAGTGTTGATCTATGCCTTTCTTGGATACGACCCCGGCTACATGAATTATTCAGTCGGCACCGTTCTACAGTGGCTTGCCTTGGAGCATCTATTTGAGGAGCGTTTATTTCGTTTTTTTGATTTTACTGAGGGACAGTCAGAGCATAAAAAGCTTTTTGCAACCCATAGTGTTCAATGCGCAAATGTTTTTTTTCTGCGTAACAACTTGCGCAATAAAGTTTTGTTGCTTAGTCAGAGAGTTGTCAATGATTTCAGCAGGTTAGCTGGTGATACGCTGAATCAGTTCGGACTTAAGTCGAAAGTAAAAAAAATGATGCGGTTCGGAATCTGATGTCTTGCGCCCGTTGTCTCATTTCAAAGAAAGATTATGATCCAATGGCATGTGGCTAATAACGTCTCAGGCAGTACCCTAGACCTCTCTCTGCTTGGCCCGGTACCGCTTGAATTGGATCCGCGCTGGTTGAGCAGCCGTGTAAACGGGATAGACAAATATGTCCAATATTTCCTGCTCGGTGATCAACAGCGCCCCCAAGGTTACGCTCCTTTTGTTATCCATCGTGGCGCGCTCGCATACTGCTTCGGCGAGACCACTGTATTTCGTATTCCAGTTATAAGGTATGCGATGCAGGAGGCGCCTCTGTGTGAAAATCCCGCGTTACTTGCCGGGTTGTTTAAACCGCTTTCCGAAGCAATAGGTCCGCGCGGTGTAGCGTTTTTTGAGGGGGTGCGCACGGGTTCATGCCTTGCGGAGCTGCTGACATCGCCGAATGGCCCGGTTTGCGATTTATTCCATGTGGTGCCGTATGGCCCGGCCTATACACGGCGCCTTATCGAACTCCCGACAGGGGCGCAATTCGAAGATTATCTGCGGACTCTTGGAAGCAAAACCCGTGAGGATGTCCGTCGCACGCGCAAGAATTTTGGAGTGAAGGCAAAGGATCCAGTGAGGATGAGCCGCTATACAGAACCGGAAAAGGTCAACGAACTGGCTGCTGCCTTGGCGCAAGTATCCCGCAAGACGTATCAGTATCATCTGCTCGGTCTCGGACTTGAAAATTCTCCTGAGCACGTCGCGCAACTACGGGCGGCAGCAGTTGGCGGGTGGCTACGGGCATACGTTCTCTGGGTTGGCGATAATCCGGTTGCTTTCGGGCTTGGTTATCACGACGGCCATACCTATTATGGGCACCACGTTGGATACGACCCAGACATATCCAAGTTGCAGCCTGGTATTTATTTGCATACAGAAGTCATGGCTGATTTGCTGGCAGACGGCATCTGCCGCTTCGATTTTCTGGCTGGAGACAATTTATACAAACAGAGAATGTCAAACAAGTTACGAGAGGAGCGGCATTACTATCTGATTCCGCGTGGCTGGCCCGGTACAATTTATGCGCGTACTCTGGTTGGAGTTAATTTCCTGTCCGAGACAATAGGGAACTGGCTCGATAAGAGTGGCCTGAAAGAGCGCATCAAGCAGATCGTCCGTGCAGCCGCCGTGAAGCGCTCCGCAGGCAAGAACTAAAGCTATGCTGAAGGAGAAACTGGAATTTCTGAGAGGTCCCGGCGGGCTTCGTGCTGCAGGTTATTTTGGACTGAAACTGCTTACACGGACTGAAGTGTTTCGTATTGTCTGGATACGGGCTCAGCCGAACACATCATTGGTACTACCATCTCGTTGGCGCTACTTGAGCTTTCATACCCACGAGGCGCTGTCTGAAGTCTCTAGCGAAGTGCTTGAAAGGGTAGCCGACCAGTGTGGTTCCAACCCCAAGCAACTTTTTGGACGCGGCGGCAGCCTGCATCTGCTGATGATGGAAGATTCATTGGTAGCCCAGCTCAGCATCGAGCGTGGGCCCAGCTGCAGGCTTGATTCGCCGCCTCTGCACCTTGGTATGGCTGAAACCGATGCCTTTATTGGGTATCTTTATACTTGGCCGGCGTATCGCCGGCAAGGTGCGGCGACATGTCTGATTGCCGCAACCGTGAATGACCTTGCAACACGAAATATTAATCGAGTGATCGCGCACGTCCGGGCCACCAATGTGCCCTCGCTGGCCGCTTTCAAGCACGCCGGCTGGAAAACCGGTGCCACGATTCTGTGCACGCTCAACGGTCGTTTACTGATGGCGCCGGGTGCTACCCGGGTTGGGCTTACGCTTCGCTCTGCCATGTAATTTCGTTTCGTATCACTAGCGATAACTGCGTTAGCTCATGTTCGACTTCTCGCCGTGCTATATGCGCTGTCTTCGCCGCTTCATCCTTTCGTCTTGTTCTCATCGCTAACCTAAAATAACACCTACGTACTGGATGCAGACGACTGAGTTCCTCCGGAAAACGTTCGCTGATTCTCATAGGAGCAGCTTTTATAGCTGAAGCTTTCATCACCCGTTATTTGGCTGTGGATGACGGCAAGCGCTCGCCGATACGCATATTGGACTGCGGCGATGCTGACATTACCCAACTCCATAGCGGATATTGCACCATTACAATGGCCGTGATGAGGAAACTATATAGTGCGGCGTATCTAACTATCAATTCATTCGGTTGGGCCAGGTGCGAACGATCGCTGCTTAACAAAAACTGCAATGCTGAAAATACCTGGCCATACTTGACGATCATCTGCTCCGTGGCGAAATAAAGCGTCAAATATGCCAGTATGCCGGAACCAAGCACCCACGCGGCTCCCCATCTTTTCCATGCTGCTCCGGGGGTTAACGCCAGAGCCCCCTTGGTTCCGCCAAACGATATTTCCGCTATAGCCAGGCCAATCAGCAGAAATGAGCCAATGCTGCCATTGTTTGCTATCAGCTCGACCAGATTGTCTGTGGATGCCAGGACTACCACGATATAATATGAAAACGGTATAAGGAGGAACGTGCCCATCGCCCACCCCAATAACGCTGATTTGGCATCGGGAAGGATGCGCCACGCGGCAACCAGGGCACCAGCTGTTGCCGCGACACTCCACAAGCTGAACAATGCCAGGAACCGGCCGAGCACTTCCCATTCCCACGGCCAAAGCAGAATTGGGTACCCAACAATATCGTGAAGGGCTTCGCTGGGCACGGAGGACCACAGCAGCACCCAGGCGATCAATCCATGGAGCAATACAAGGGGAGGGAAGCTGAGCAGATACATCTCACCTCGCGTCAGCCATTGTGCAATCATTACCGGAAAACCCGCCGACCAATACAAAAGGGCCGCAAGCAGCAGGAGCGATCTAAAGGGGTGTCCTTCATACACCAGTTCGCGAACGTTGTAGGGCGTTAAAGGCGATCGCATAATCAACCAGCCAATCGCTACACATATCGCAATTCCGGTTGCTACCAAACCAAGGGCGCGTTTTCCACTCATTCCAGTATGGATCACTCTGATAAGCCGTGGCTGCGGCACTGGAATTCGGATTTCCTGCCTGATTGGCGTTCCTGGGCTTTGCGTCACCGACAATACCCAGCCCACCAACAATACCAAAATGGGTTCTGTCACGTCCGCCGTGCGGCCCAGCAACCCCATCTGAACCAGCTCAATCAAGCAAGACCAAATCGCCAGGCCCACCATTGCTTTCTTGATACTGAGTCCTGTCCTTTGCGCAAGCCACAGTAAGGCGGTGTAGATAAACAACGACTTGGCCAGTCCCCGAATACCGATTTCCATGGATCCCTGGAGCATGGTTGCGAAAGGGATGCCATTGAAGGTTCCACCCTGAGCGGGAGAAAAAGGTGTTATCGCACTGAGAGTCCAAGCCACCAGCAGCAACCAGAATGCTGCTTCGAAGAGTTTTGTTTGATGAAGGCGCAGCACAACCAGGCATCCCGAATAACCTGCCAGCATCCCCAGGAGAAATGATGCGTCTAGTGACAGATTCACGATAGCAATCTTACCGGCCAAGACCGGTATGAATGCGACCGCCAGCCATGAAACCGGCCGTCGTCCCAACGCCATGAAAGCAGCGCCCGCAACAACTACACCAGCCGCATGCATAAGGGCTGCGGGGAAGGAAAAGTTGAATCCAAGGAGAAGCGGTTTGAGTGCATCCTTGAATTTTTGAAAATCCAGCGATGGCACTAGTGGCAATAACTCAGTGAGTAGCCACAACACCAATACCGACAAGGGTGCAAGTGAGGCCCAATCGAACGCATGCATCTTTTCGGATGAACGTCTTCCTGTCAGACGTGCCGCCGCTATACCTAATGCCATCCCTACCATATTCCATATCACATCCGCCAGCGCTGCGGAACGGGTAGGCAGCCAAACCTGAGCTAACTGAAGGGCAAATGCATAGAATAACGATAGGAAAAGTAACCAGCTGATACGAATCGTCGCAGCTCGCTTGTCTGAAGCAAATAAAATACCCGCCATTCCCAGTGGAAAAAACAGCGCGATATTGCCCAGCAGGTCCCCTAGAGAAGTGAACAAACGCCAATCGGTCAGGAATTTCTTCATGGCACCTGCCTCAGGTGCAGAAAAATTGCCTGGATAAAGCGACCCATAACCAATTAGCAGTGCGATAACTAAAAGAATGCGCATGTCATTCAAGGGATATCCGTTTTTAAAAAAAATGAGGGGGTGGCAATCTCATTATCGTGGGGCAGCTAGGGGTTTAATTTCCAGTGTCGGTCGCCATCGAGACCCCGTCTTGTTGATTGCAAAGGCACCTACGTTGCGCTCGGCACGCAAATCGCCATCGAAATCCAGATCGGCCTCCGGGTATATATCAAAGGACGGGCTGTCTTCAGAATGCTTTTGTATTTTAGCGATCACCGGCATCAGGTTCATCTCGCCCAACGGTCCGAACGGCCGAGTAAAATATTTTCGCGCCTCGTCGAATTCGCCCGTCAGGTTCTTCTCGTAGGACGTGCCACGCACCGGCGATCCAGCGAATACAATATTGGTGGTGACGAATTGTGAGTACATCGGATCGTGCTCGCGTCGCGCTAATGTTATGCCGGACCCTTTGGCTATTACAGTATTGTAGAAAACGCTTATCGCACGCGTTGTTTCGTTGTGCGGTTGAATCCGCACTGCATCGCCGAAATGATTAACGAATAAATTATTGTACAACGCGATGTTGCCTTCGCCCTGGAATAACGATTCATACGGATTCTGATAAAAAAAATTGCCGTAGATGAAATATTGATCGTTCGCTCCCGTCCCTGTCAGCGGCCAATGACCGACCAATATATTGGGTCTCGCCGAATCTTTAGATCCTCCATTCGCCTTACTGAAAACATTATGGCGGATGATCGTGGCGTTATTTCCTTCCGGCATGCCGCGAAACACGGGGCGAGTCAGTTGATGTTTGATTTGCAAGTTATAGCCGCGCGTGTCAACTATCAGATTGTGCTCGATCAGCCCGGCGATAAATGGTGCGCGCCCGTCCGAGTTCCCGAGGTAAAGGCCTGTTCCGGCACCGTCGATTACATTGTTACGAATCACCCAACCCCAGGCTGCGCATTTAGTGGATATCCCCACTGTTTGTTGATTGTTGCCATGGCCACGAACGCGTAGCCCCTCAAGAGTGATGTGATGCGCCCAGTCCGCGTGTCCTTCGCATTTCACCCCATCCACTGGCAGATTGCGGCCATCAAGCTCCAGATTGCGAATAGTGATGTAACTCGAATTAATGATACTGATCGTGTTATGCCCGGGTCGCGCTACAAACACCGCACGTGCGCCCTTTTCGGGACCCGAAATCGTAATCGGTGCTTCCGCGACGCCATGAAGATATTTAACAGACAAGCCGTCCTTATATTCGCCTGGGAGTAGTTGCACATAGGATCCCGGCTCCAATTTCTTTAGTCTCGCAAGGTAGGTATCCGGACCTGCCGTGTAGGTTGTCCCGGCGAAAGCAAGTGATATGCCCAGTGGAACACCACCGAAGAGCGCTACGAACAATCGAAAAGGCTGGATACGGTCGGATTTAACCATGTAGATACGTTTTCGTAAGACACAAGCGATAGTGATATATGCCAGATATGACAGTCGTCCTTTCGTTACCATACTTTCAGTGGATATTCTGATTGCGGCATCTCAGCATCGTCACGATTATGGGCGTGAATCGTGCGAGATACCAAAATTTTGACGCCCATGGCTTGCGGT
This sequence comes from Nitrosospira sp., assembly GCA_040006595.1. Taxonomy (GTDB): domain Bacteria; phylum Pseudomonadota; class Gammaproteobacteria; order Burkholderiales; family Nitrosomonadaceae; genus Nitrosospira. Next base: position 87 of record JBDTWQ010000112.1, on the reverse strand, counting down.
GTTCTGAAAATATTTCATTTTCGGGAGGATCAAGCTGATGTTGCATGCGCGGAGTTATCTGGAAACGCAACTTTGTTGCAATACTAT
>JBDTWQ010000111.1:0-10437 GCA_040006595.1 Nitrosospira sp. | reverse complement strand
TTGCCCTGCACCCCAAAAACCACACACTCCGCCCCGTCCAACTGCCGGATTTAGGTTCAAGGATTTAGACGCATGCACGGATTTTCCAGATGGCGCACCCGTAGCCAGGGCGAGTCAAACATTCAATTGAGTGAGCAAGGCGGCGTACGCGCACTGCATCTGGGTAACAGCATGGTGCAAAGCGCCATGAGACTTGCCGCTCCCAACGATCTCGAGCTGACCTATACCCGGTGCATGATGGGCTTTATGCTGTTCCACCCCAGACCGGAAAATATTCTAATGATTGGTCTGGGAGGAGGGTCGCTGCCGAAATTTGCATATCACCGGCTTCCGCACACAAAAACCACTGTGATTGAAATCAATCCGCAAGTTGTTGCGACCGCGAGCAAACATTTTTTCCTGCCAGCTGATGATGAACGGCTGCAAGTGGTAATCGCCGAAGGAGGAGAATATATCGCCAATCATCCTGCGAGTACGGATGTGCTGATGATTGACGGTTTCGACGGCGACTGTCAGGTTCCCTCGTTATGCAGCCAGGATTTCTATAACCGCGCCAGCGAGGCATTGAAAAGAAAGGGTGTACTGGTGGTTAATCTGCTCAGCAGAGATAAAGGACTCCAGGATTATTTGAGACGCATCGAGAATAGCTTTGCCGGGCGCGTTTTAACACTGGCGGCGGAGGCACATGGCAATTTGATTGCTTTTGCTTTCAAGCACAGCCCCGGCAAGCTGGACTGGGAGGAATTAAAGGAGCGTGCCGGGAAACTCGAAACGGAATTTGCCCTGCCATTTCCGGAGTACGTGAAGAAAATACGCAGGGGCAAGCTTTTCTGAATTATCTCCATACGGTTTTGAGCAGGATAGGTTACGACGCTTTGCCCATGCTTTACCCATACTACATAAGCTGAGTGGGTGCGGGCAAGCAGCGGTTATGGTAAAGTTTCGAGGTTTCACCATGATGAGGAATCAGACTATGAAACTGTACGAATCCGATCACACTAAATTCATGCGCGAATTGTTCGAGAAAAATCCGAAACTGGCGGAGGATCAGAAAGAAGCGCGCGCCATCTGGTGGGATAAGAAACTGGATAGGGAGGAACGCAAGCGCTTCAAGGAATCGAATGTGCCGCAGAAAGGCTACGTCTATTTCGGACAAAATAACGGGGATAAAAAGGGGCCGGACTGGGGAGGGCCAGACTGAGAAAGAAGGAATGTTGCACGTAGCCCCTTTCCATGGCGCTGCCCCTGGTTGCGCTAAAATTACAGTGCTTCAAACACGCCTGCAGCGCCCATGCCAGTGCCCACGCACATGGTGACCATGCCGTATTTTTGATTGTGTCGACGCAGGCCATGCAGCAGCGTTGCGACGCGAATAGCGCCGGTTGCGCCCAGCGGATGGCCGAGCGCAATCGCACCCCCCAAGGGGTTGACCTTGGCACGATCCAGCTCGAGATCATTGATTACCGCAAGACTCTGGGCTGCGAAGGCTTCGTTCAATTCTATCCAGTCGAGATCGTCCTGTTTTAAGCCTATCTGTTTCAGCACTTTCGGTATCGCCTTGATGGGGCCTATGCCCATAATCTCCGGGGGTACGCCAGCTACCGCAAATCCAATGAAACGTCCGATGGGAGTGAGATTGAAGCGCTTCAACGCTGCTTCGCTTACTAATATCACCGCAGCCGCGCCATCAGACATTTGCGAGCTGTTGCCCGCCGTTACCGATCCGTTGGCCGCAAATACAGGTCTCAGTTTGGCGAGGGTCTGCGGATTAGTACCGGGACGCGGACCTTCATCGGTATCTCTGACGACGGTTATGTCACGGATTTCGTGCGAGGCAAGATCGGGTCGCTTTTCCTCAACAGTATAGGGCGTAATTTCCTGCTGAAATTCTCCCGTCTCGATAGCCTTAAGCGCCCTGGCGTGGCTTGTTACCGCAAATTCATCCTGGGATTCGCGGCTAACCTGCCATCGCTGCGCGACTTTTTCTCCCGTTATGCCCATGCCGTAGGCGATGGCCACGTTCTCATCCCGCGTAAATATCGCCGGGTCCAACGACATCTTGTTGCCCGTCATCGGTACCATGCTCATGCTCTCCGTGCCTGAGGCGATTATCACGTTGGCCTCTCCCAGACGAATGCGGTCTGCTGCAAGCGCTACCGCCTGCAACCCGGATGCGCAGAAACGATTGATAGTCATACCCGGCACGCTATTGGGCAGCCCTGCCAGCAATAGTGCAATACGCGCCACGTTTATTCCCTGTTCTGCCTCCGGCATGGCGCAGCCCGTAATCACGTCGTCAATGGCCGCCGGATCGAGTCCGTCGCATTGTTTCACCACAGCTTTCAACACATGCGCCAGCATGTCGTCGGGCCGTACGGTTTTGAACATTCCGCGCGGCGCCTTCCCCACGGGTGTGCGTAAGGCAGCGACGATGTAGGCATCCTGAGTTTGTTTGATCATGGTGTTTCTCCTTAATTCCTAAGCGGTTTTCCCGTCTTCAGCGTATGCTCAACGCGCGCTTGCGTCTTCTCGGTTGCCAGCAACTCTATAAACGCAGCCCGCTCCAATTCCAGGAACCAGTTCTCATCAACCAGGCTGCCGGGAGTCAGATCGCCCCCGCACATGACATGGGCGATCTTGGTGCCGATCAGGTAATCATGCTCGGAAATGAAGTTGCCTTCCCGCATGTTGACGAGCATACCCTTGATGGTGGCAATACCGGTCGAGCCGGCTACGGAAATATTGCGGGCTTTTAACGGTGGACGATAGCCCGCTTCAGCCAATGCCAGCGCCTGCGCCTTGGCGACATACAGTAATTCAAACCGGTTCATTACGACCTGGTCGGCACGGCGCAAATATCCCAGTTCCTTCGCCTGCTCAGCGCTTTTTGCCACCTGTGCGGTTGCCACACTCTGAAAATAATTTTTAACCAGCGGAAAAGGATCGCCATCCTTTGCATTCTGTGACGCTCGCAAGGCAAGTTCCTTGCAGCCGCCACCCGCCGGCAATAATCCCACGCCGGCTTCCACCAGACCAATATAGCTTTCCATCGTTGTTACCGCACGGTCACAGTGCATCACAAATTCGCAACCACCGCCCAGGGCAAGTCCGTCCACTGCCGCCACGGTGGGGATCATTGAGTACTTCAAGTCTTGCGAAGTCTGCTGGAACTGCGCCACCATTGCTTCCACTTCCGCCAGTTTTCCCGCCATCAAGGCATCGGCAAGATTAAGACTGCGCGCCGCTTTGAGTACCGCAGACTGTGCCGTTTTCTTGAGTTTCTTTGCGAGCATACTTAAAGGAGAAGGCGGCTCCCCGCTTTTCAGCCGTTCCGTGGCTTTTTGTAGATTGGCGCCAACGGAAAACGGGGGCTCAGTCTGCCAGATCACCAATGCGCGCCAGCTTTGCTCCGCTTCATCAATGGCTTGCTGTATTCCATCCAGCACATCGCTACTGACGGTATGCATCTTGCTCTTGAAGCTGAGAATGGCTACACCATCATCGCCAGCACTGTCAACCGTATGCCACATTCGTACCGAATCAGTCTCGAAGATGGTTTCGCCGTATTGCACATCCTCGCCGAGCAGTCGGTCGGGAAACAATTGCCGCCGATATACGGGTAACGCTGAACGCGGGCGAAAGATATTTGTGGACGGTGCATAAGACCCATGCGCCCTGTGAACACCCTGAACGTTCTGGTTTACGCCCCGATTGATACCTCGCCCCATTTCAGCAACCCACGCAGGCAACGGCGTCTCGCTCATGCTTTTGCCCGCGGCAATATCCTCGTTGATCCAGGCGGCGATCTCTCCCCAGCCCGCGGCCTGCCAGATTTCAAAAGGCCCCTGATTCCAGCCGAAACCCCACCGCATGGCAAAATCAAGATCGCGGGCATTGTCGGCGATCCCGGCGAGGTGGACGGCGCAATAGTGAAACAGATCACGGAATATTGCCCACAGAAATTGCGCCTGCGGATCCTGGTTTGTTCGCAGCGCGTCAAATTTATCGGCAGGATTTTTACGTTTGAGCAATTCTTTTATGTCGTCGTCAGCCGTAACCGAAGAAAGACGATATTTTTTCGTAGCAAGATCAAGCACATGGATTTCCTTGCCTACTTTCTGATAAACCCCGTGTTTGGTTTTTTGGCCGAGCGCACCACTGTTTATCAAGGTTTGCAGCCATTCCGGCACGGCATAGTACTTGTGCCATGGATCGTCCGGCAGCGTATCGCGCATGGTATTAATCACATGCGCGAGGATATCAAGCCCCACCACATCGGCGGTACGGAAAGTAGCGCTTTTGGGACGGCCGATCAGAGGACCGGTTAACGCATCCACCAGGTCGAACCCGAGACCGAATTCTTTGGCGTGATGCATAGTAGCGAGCATCGAGAATACGCCTACCCGATTGGCAATAAAATTGGGCGTATCCTTTGCACGGATCACTCCCTTGCCCAGATAAGTGACCAGGAATTTTTCAAGATCGTCAAGCATCGGGCCATCGCTTTCCTTGCAGGCGATCAGCTCTACCAGGTGCATATAGCGCGGCGGATTGAAAAAATGGATACCGCAAAAACGGTGTCGCAGGTTTTCGGGAAATGCCTGTGCTAACTGATTGATGGAGAGCCCTGACGTGTTGCTGGCAAAAATCGTGTGCTCGCCGAGATAAGGCGCTATTTTTTTATACAACTCCTTTTTCCAGTCCATGCGCTCGGCGATGGCTTCTATCACGATATCGCAATCCCTGAGCGACTCAAGATGCTGGTCGTAGTTCGCGGGCTGGATAAAAGCTGCCTTGCCCGGGATCGAAAGTGGCTCGGGCTCCTGTTTTTTCAGATTCTCTACCGCCTTGGTTACAGTGGCGTTGGGGTCGCCCTGCGCAGCGGGAAGTTCAAACAGCAGCGTTTCGACATTGGCATTAATCAGATGTGCTGCGATCTGTGCTCCCATCACTCCGGCGCCCAGAACGGCGGCTTTGCGCACGATGAATTTACTATTATTCAATATCGCCTCCAGTTTGATCCGTTTTTTAACACCAGGCAAAATCCAGATTTGCGAGGATCCGCTTTGCGAATTGCCTGCTTAACCCATTTCGTCTCGATACCTTGCAGCTCCCCAGTTGCCCGCAGCGAGCGTTTCCTCATATAAGAGCGTGCCACGCCAACATTTTTGTTAGTGTCCTCAATTGGCAAACGAGTAGGCAAAATGAATTGCCAGAGGAGTTTGAATAGACTTTGAATTTTGTAAGGTATTCGTCATTCCTGCGGAACGACTCGCGGCTTGCGATTTTCATCCACTGCCACATATGTCAGTACCGCGTCGGTTACCCTGCAGCATATTTCATCACTCCCCTGACGCAATCCTCGCTGGGCATAGACTGCAACGTCCACCGTGATGGAGGTGCGCCCAACCTTGACGATGTTGGCGTAGAAGCTCACCACATCGCCGACGAAGACCGGCTGTTTGAAAACAAAGGAATTTACCGCCACAGTGGCTACCCGTCCGCGGGCACGGCGGATCGCAGGCAAACTACCTGCAATGTCTACTTGCGACATGATCCAGCCGCCGAATACATCGCCGGCATAATTAGTATCCGTTGGCATCGGCACGAGGCGCAATATCGGATCCTGCCCTTGTGGTAGCGATGTATGGATTTCTGTATTAATACTCACTTGCCCGCCCATTGTTTCAGAATAAGGAGATACCAAACTACGAGCTTTGCAAGTATCCATCTACATGGATTGCCCATACCCGCCGTACCTCTTGATAAGTCAGCTGCGCCGTTGCCCTCAAACTCGATTTATAAAAGCTGCCCTTGATATCTCCCGCTTTAATATCTGTCAGTGTCCTTCATAGAGTTTATCCACTTTTGTCTTGTAACGGTCCAGTACCTGCGCCCGGCGCAGTTTCAAGGTGGGTGTGAGCATATCGTTCTCAATAGTCCACGGTTCCGGCATTAGCGCCACGCGATATATTTTGACATAGCCGGGAAACTCGCGTACCTGATGAGAGATCCTTTCTAGCAGGATTTCTTCAAGCTTCTGGTCCTGTAATAAGTGACGCCAGTCACGGTCAAGATTGTATTGCCCAGATACGTTTTCCCAGTTGCTGGAATTCAGAACGACCAGTGCACTTAAATATGAACGCCCTTCGCCAACCAGCATTACCTGTTCGAATATTGAATCGCGCAAAATCGCTGCTTCCATATCCCCCGGCGAAACTTTCTCACCGGTGGACATCACAATAATTTCCTTCAGGCGCCCAGTGATGGTTATTCGGCCGTGTTCATCAATGCGCGCGATATCGCCCGAATTAAGCCAGCCGTCGGGTGTCAGCACTGCCTTGGTGGCTTCCGGATCATTCCAGTAACCAAGCATTACATTGGGGCCGCGAATCAGCAATGCATTGTTCACGCCGAGTTTCACTTCGACACCCGGAATAGGCCGCCCCACACTCGATGGGACATTGTCCTCAAAGGTGTTGCTGCATACTACAGGACTGCTTTCAGTCATGCCGTAGCCTTGCAGGATGGGCAAACCAAGACCGATGAACACTCGCGAAACTTCGGCCGGCAAAGCCGCTCCGCCACTCATTGCACCACGAAGACGCCCACCCAGTTTGCTCATTACCTTCTTCGCTACCAGTATTTCCAGCAGAGGCCACAACAGGTGGGATATACGCCAAGAACCTCGCCGCTGCTGATATTCGAAGCGGCTGGAACCTACTTCGACCGCCAGGGTAAAAAGTTTGCGGTTTAAAGCGGGTCCTTCCGCGAGCTTGGCGCGAATTCCGGCGTAAACCCGCTCATAGATTCTTGGTACCGAAACCAGAATAGTCGGGCGAATGGTCAGCAAGTCTTCCTGCAGTTGTTGAATCGAACGGGCGTAGGCGACAGTGGCCCCGCACATCATTGGGACGTAATAACCGGCCGTACGTTCAAAAGTATGCGAAAGTGGTAGAAATGAAAGCAGCAGATCATCTGGCCACACTGGTACACCCTGCGCGCAGCCATGGGCATTCGTGAGTATATTGTCATGACTCAGCATCACTCCCTTCGGCCGGCCCGAGGTGCCTGAGGTGTATATGATAGTGGCCAGTTGATGCGGATCGCGGTTGACATGTTGTATCTTTTCAGCTTTCTCGGGCAGCCAGTCATGCAGCGCAAGCACGAGACCGTCGGTGGTTCTTTCAGGGCTGCTCTGAATCGTCACGACACGCGCCAGATCGTCAATATGATTGCATACTTCGGTAAATGTGTACCATTGCGCCAACTCTTCCAGCAATAGTACCTTGACGCCAGCGTCGCGCAGAATATAGGCTGCATTCTCGACGCGATCGGCTGTGTAAAGAGGCACGACCACGAGCCCCAACCGTAGCGCAGCGTGTTCGAACATCACCCATTCCGGACAGTTTCTTAACATTATCGCTACCCGATCGCCTGGGGTCAGATTCTCCCGGGAAAGAGCAGCTTGCCAGCGTGCGACGCCCCCATCCATCTGCTCCCAGGTGAGGTCGCGCCATTTGCCGCTGGACCGGTCGTAATCCCGGTAAGCTACCATCTGGGGTGAGCGGCGCACTCGCTCGCGGAACAGACCGTCGAGCGTTCCGGCTGCCTCTACCGGGATAATGTCCGCTGGGTCGTGTTGACTGATGTGCATGATTATCTCTAACCCTGCGTACTTTTATCGGACTCAATAGCGATGAATTCAGCCTCTGACTGCTTTACATCACGTGTTACCTTTGCCAGTTCAGGTTCAGCTTGTAACCCTCTGCCAAAGTCCGGCGGAAAATCATCCACCATGATGACGCGGCGGCGCAGGGATTCCATTTTCCCCATTAATTCCAACTCGGTGGTAGTGATGACCCTCTGCTTGAGAGCAGCCGCGATTTTCTCGTCATGCTGTGCGGGAATCCGTCCCGCTTTGACTGCTGCACGCAGCTTGGTTTCTACCGCTTCACTTACGACTGCGCACTGTAGCGCCTGTTCCAGGACCCCGAGCGGTTCATCAGCGGACGTGGGGATGTAAATACCCGCAGTCAGACGGTCGCGTGCCTCTCCCGGTGCCAGCATCAACTTCGCTACCTTGTGGCCCAATTCATCCGACGGCGGTGAGAATGACTTGCCCAAAGGAAACACAAGAAATCGAAGCAGGTGCACCCCGACAGCGCGTCCGGGAAAATTATCCAGCAGGCCATCGAACGCCTGCTGCATGCGATAAAGTGCATCCTGTATCGACCAATGCAGCAGCGGTAGATCAGCTGCGGGGCGATCGTCGTCCTTAAAGCGCTTTAATGTTGCCGAGCATAAATAAAGCATGCTGAGAATATCACCAAGGCGGGCGGACAATTTTTCCTTTCGCTTCAACGATCCGCCCAAAACAAGGAGCGATATATCGGCGAGCAGAGCGAAAGCAGCGGAGAAACGCGTCAGCTGACTATAGTAACCTTGCACTTCAGGACCAACACTGCCAGGAGCGCTCGCAAGATAGCCGCCGGTCAGTCCATGTAGCAAGGAACGCATGCCATTGCCGATACTGAAAACAACGTGTCCCATCAATGCATGGTCGAATTCCACCGAGGCGCGCGCAGCATTGCTGTTATTTGCTGCGCGAATCTCCTTTAGCACATAGGGATGGCAGCGTATCGCTCCCTGACCGAAAATAATCATATTTCGGGTCAGGATGTTGGCGCCCTCTACCGTGATGCTGACAGGGATATGCTGATAACTGCGCCCCAGGTAGTTGCTGGGCCCCAGGCAAATACCCTTGCCACCATGCACATCCATCGCGTCGTTAATCGCCTGGCGTCCACGCTCGGTGAGATGATATTTGACGATGGCCGAGATGACCGAGGGCTTCTCACCCAGATCCACTGCGCCTGCCGTCATCACCCGCGCTGCGTCCATCATGTACGTATTGCCACCGATTCGGGCCAGTGCTTCTTCCACGCCTTCAAAATGTCCGATTGGCGTTTTGAATTGCACGCGCACTCTGCCATACGCGCCGCTGGTACGCGCCGCGAGCTTGGCCCCGCCGGTGCTGGTAGCAGGCAAGGAAATCGATCGCCCGGCGGCAAGACAGTTCATCAGCATGCGCCAGCCGTAACCCACTCCGTCGCGCCCACCGATTACCCATTCGATCGGGATGAACACATCCTTGCCGGAATTGGGGCCGTTCTGAAAAGCCGCGTCAAGAGGGAAATGGCGGCGGCCGATGTTGACACCCGGCGTATTGGTGGGGATCAGCGCCAGTGTAATGCCGAGGTCTTTTTCGCCGCCAAGTAGCCCATCCGGGTCATGCAGCTTGAACGCAAGTCCCAGGAGTGTCGCCACCGGGCCTAAGGTGATGTAGCGTTTTTCCCAGGTGACCCGCATGCCCAATACATTTTGATCACCGTTGAATTCGCCATGGCAAACGATGCCAAAATCCGGAATCGAGCCCGCATCCGATCCTGCATCCGGTCCGGTGAGTGCGAAGCATGGTACTTCCAGCCCTTTCGCAAGGCGTGGGAGATAGTAATTTTTTTGTTCTTCCGTACCGTAATGCAACAGCAGCTCCGCTGGGCCTAGCGAATTCGGCACCATCACCGATACCGCTGCGGTACCGCTGCGGGAGCCGATTTTCATTACCACTTCGGAATGTGCCAGCGCCGAAAAACCATGGCCCCCATATTGCTTGGGAATAATTATGCCAAAAAAACCATTGTCCTTGATGAATTGCCAGACATGGGGCGGCAGATCATTCAGTTCACGTGTAATGTGCCATTCATCCAGCATTGCGCACAATTCTTCCACTGGGCCGGCAAGAAAGGCCTTCTCCTCTGTGTTCAGTTTAGGCTTGGGGTAAGCCAGCAATTTGTTCCAGTCCGGCTTGCCACTAAACAGATCTCCATCCCACCATACGGTTCCCGCGTCCAGAGCCTCCTGTTCGGTTTGCGAAACCTGCGGCAGGATTTTGCGGAAAATTTTCAGTAACCGATTCGAAATCAGCGCTCGGCGCACTGCCGGGACGAAAAGAATAACGCCGAGAATTACGACCAGCGTCAGAAGTAGAGAGGAGATCAAGATAATTTTTCCTGCATAAATTGGGACAGCTACATCATATTCCCTTATGGAAACCCGGACCCGATCAATTGCTTACAACGGCGCCGCCACTCTTCACATTCATTTTATTGCTCACTTTCTTGATACCCTCAGCCATCCATGCGAACATGATTACTCGATCCATCTGAGCCTGGCTATCCACGAATCCACTCAGCATAACCTCGCCATTGTGCGCCTCAATTTTCACATCCAGATTCTTGACGTCCGGATCGGCTAGCAACGAGGACTTTATTGCGCTGGCAAGCGTATTATCGTCCACCGCCTCCCCTGCAGGAGGCGTAACCCAGGACTCATGTACCCTGTCCTCGGGTTTTGTGCAACCGGCGATGGAGAGAG
>JBDTWQ010000110.1:0-3227 GCA_040006595.1 Nitrosospira sp. | reverse complement strand
TGAAAGCAATCCAGCCTGAATATTCATAAATTGGGGCGCATTGTATTCCACATCTGACACAAAAAAGCATATCTAGAGATTCCGAGTCTACAGCGGTGGGCGTTTTGATGCCGACAGGGGAGCCTCTGAATAAGCCATCCGTGAAGCGCCGTTGCAAAATTGAAGATTTATTCAGAGGTTCCGAGCTCCTTCTTGGCGAACGTGCCATTCAATCAGCGTGAAGCGGGCAAATTTATATAGCATCCGGTACTGGAATCCTTTGTCACCCACAGCTCGATATGGTTTAATCTGATAAAACGGTATTTCACAACAAAAGAAGATCAGCTTTTAGTTGTTCAACAGGTTTTCCAGATTAAATCCAGTAATGAGTTATCCTTTCAAAACGATAGCCGTGATCGGCAAGCATAAGAATCTCGATATCGTGACGCCATTGTTGCGACTGGGACAGTACCTGGAAAGCCGTAATCTTGAGGTGCTGCTGGATCGTCTTACCGCTTCCGCTTTGAAAGAGTTGGCGTATCCCGCCGTCACGATGGAAGAGATCGGTGCACGCGCTGATTTAGCCATCGTGCTGGGTGGCGACGGTACCATGCTCAATATTGCACGGAAGCTCGCGCCTTTTGATGTTCCACTGGTTGGCATCAATCAGGGCCGGCTAGGATTTCTTACGGATCTTTCTATCGATACCATGCTTGAAACGCTTGGCTCGATGCTCGATGGGCAGTATGTGACGGAGCGACGCATGCTGTTATATGTCGAAGTTGCGCGCGGCACCACCAGCACATTCAGTGCTCTGGCTTTAAACGATGTGGCGGTGAACCGGGGAATTGGCGGCAACATGATCGAATTCGAGGTCCGTATCAATGGTGAATACGTGTACTCGCTCCGTTCCGACGGCCTGATTGTAGCCACACCTACTGGTTCCACCGCCTACGCGTTATCAGCGGGCGGTCCGATTCTTCACCCTAGTCTCGATTTGATTGCGCTGGTGCCCGTGAGTCCTCATACGCTAAGTAATCGCCCCATCGTAGTGGGCCCTGACGCCATCGTGGAAATCCTGATGCACCGCACTGCGGTCGCACGCGTTCACTCCGATAGCCATTCCCATTTCGACTTGCGGGAGCATGACAAGGTCGTTGTGCGCCGTTCTCCCCATGAAGCAACATTGCTGCATTCTTCCGACCACAGCTATTACCGTATGCTGCGTGAGAAGCTTGGTTGGAGCGGCTTACCGAGGAACCAGGCGTGAGTTTTCCATGTTAAGGTTTCTCAGTATTCGGGATTTTGTCATTGTTGACCATATGGACCTGGAGTTCGCCCCCGGCTTTACCGTACTCACGGGTGAAACTGGCGCGGGAAAATCCATTCTGATTGATGCGCTTTCACTTGTCCTTGGTGAACGTAGCGACGTTGATGACGTGCGCAATGGCTGCGAACGTGCCGAAATAAGCGCGGAGTTCGACATTGGAGGATTACCGGAACTGGTGGATTGGTTGCACGAAAACGGATTCGAAAGTGATGGTGATGATAGTGGCGTATGCCTGATACGCCGGACAGTAGATGTTGGAGGACGTTCGCGCAGTTTTATCAACGGTCACTCCGCTACCTTGCAGCAATTACGCGCAGTGGGGGGAAGACTGGTGGATATCCATGGACAGCACGCGCATCAGGCGATGCTACGCAGTGAAGCACAACGCGATCTGCTTGATGCCTTTTCGGGCAGTCAAAAATTGGCGCGGACTGTGTCAGAGGTTTATCGCCACTGGAAAAGTTTGCAACAGCGGCGCTTGACATGGGAGCAGAACGCCGTCACTTTCCTGCAGGAGCGCGAACAACTGGAGTGGCAAGTAAGTGAGATATCCGAACTGAATTTTTCACTTGATGAGTGGCAAATTCTGCAAACAGAACACAGCCGTCTATCGCATGCCGCAAGCTTGCTCGAAGCAACGCAGATGGGGTTGGAGGTTCTGTCAGAAGGCGACTCAGCCTCGCTTGCGCAAATCAACTCAGTTATTTCACGTCTGCATAACATGGTTGATTGCGACATCAATCTCAAAGTTGTGCTCGATTTGCTGGAGTCTGCACAGATCCAGTTGCAGGAAGGAGTGTACGAACTGGGACGTTACCAGCAGCGTCTCGATCTCGACCCGCAACGTTTGCTTGAAATGGAGGAACGATTATCGGCGATTCACACCGCCGCCAGAAAATATCGCATCACCCCTGCTGGATTGCCGGATATGTTGCAAACGGTTACTGAGCGTTTGGAAAAACTTGGTCCCAGAGACGATGGCGAGGTGTTGGCGAGGGAAGAGGCAATAGCCAGGGACGAATATCTAAAGCTCGCAAAAAAATTGAGTGTAGCGCGGAATAAAGCCGCTATAACGCTTGAGCAGCAAGTTACCGCTGCAATGCAAACCCTGGCCATGGAAGGTGGAAAGTTCTCTGTGGTGTTAACGCCACTCGAACAAAGCAATGCGCACGGTATGGAACAAATTGAATTCCAGGTCTCTGCTCATAAGGGACTACCGCTACGACCCTTGGCAAAAGTCGCATCCGGCGGCGAATTGTCGCGCATAAGCCTGGCGATACAGGTTATCACCAGCAAGCTCGGCGCGGCGCCCACGCTCATATTCGACGAAGTAGATGCAGGCATCGGTGGACGCGTAGCGGAAATTGTGGGTGGACTGCTGAAAAAACTGGGTGCGGAACGTCAAATAATGTGTATTACCCATCTGGCACAAGTCGCATCGGCGGGAGACCACCAATGGCAAGTCACCAAATCAGCTGATACGGTCAATGAAGGGAAAATATCTAGCCGTATTGCTGTACTTAAAAAACAGGAGCGAGTCGAAGAAATTGCCCGCATGCTGGGCGGCGAGAAAATCACCGAAACGACGCGTAAACACGCGGCTGAAATGTTGGCTGCCAGGAATTAGAGAGCCGTCTTCCACCGACTGCCAATTCGATCGCTCTGCCGTCCAGGGGCCCCAACCCCAACAGTTGCCTGTGCATCTCGGTACTTTACCATCGGATGCCCTTTCTTGGAGACCATGCGCGAGAGCATACTGCTACCCCATAGAAATGTCTGAAGGTCCATTTTTTGTATCCCGCGGTTGGATTGGGAGAAGTACGTCGGATCTGGACTGGGAAATGAGTGAATCTATATCGGTGGGAGATTTCTGGCCAATAAAGAATGCATTTTCCGTTTTGCAGTATGAAGGAATCCA
>JBDTWQ010000109.1:0-6223 GCA_040006595.1 Nitrosospira sp. | reverse complement strand
ATCACTCATATCGATTTAACCTAAATTCTGCAATTGATCGCCCATTTTCCGGTTTAATGGAATAAATCGCGTCAGCGGCGTTATCGCTCAAGGGCTTACGATTTACCAAGTATCTATTTCATTAATTATAAATTTTTGCTAAAATGGCAAAATATTTATGGGCTCTTTCAGCCCATTTTTTGTTTGTGCCGGGACCTATGAGGCTATGGATTTACATGAGTTGCTCGAATCGACTCTGGCCGGGCTGGGTTATGAGCTGGTTGATCTTGAACGCTCGGGACACGGCAAGCTGTTGCGGGTATTTATTGACAAGACCGACGGTGTCGGTGTAGAGGACTGTGTTGCCGTCAGCGGTCATTTAAGCCGGCTTTTTGCGGTTGAGGGCATCGACTACGATCGGCTGGAGATATCATCGCCCGGACTGGACAGGCCGCTGAAAAAAGCATCCGATTTCATCCGTTTTGCGGGGGAATCGGCTAAGCTGAGGCTACGTGTGGCGTTGCAGGGTCAAAGGAATTTTGTAGGGATTTTACGAGAAGTAAACGACGGCGTATTAAAACTGGAAGTAGACGGAAAAATGCTTGATCTTGAGCTGGATAATCTTGAAAAAGCCCGTTTGGTTCCCAAATTGTAACTATCCGAGAAATGGGCTGGAGGTAACATGAGCCGCGAAGTTTTACTGTTGGTGGATGCGCTGGCGCGCGAAAAGAATGTCGAAAAGGACATCGTCTTTATCGCACTCGAATTGGCGCTGGCGTCTGCTACAAAAAAGCGTTTTCATGAAGACGCCGATGTGCGTGTGTCGATTGATCCCCAGACTGGGGATTATCAGTCTTTGCGCCGGTGGCAGGTAGTGGCCGACGATGCCGTCGAGGATGCTGCGCGTCAAATTGCGTTGAGCGAGGCGTTGCAGCGCGATCCCGAAATAAAACTGGAAGAATTCATCGAGGAAGTGCTGGAGCCCTTGGAGTTTGGACGTATCGGTGCCCAGGCAGCCAAGCAGGTGATATTCCAGAAAATACGTGATGCCGAGCGCGAGCAGATTCTGACCGATTTTCTCGAACGCAAAGAATACATGGTTACCGGTACCATCAAGCGCATGGAACGCGGGAATGCCATCATCGAATCCGGCAGAGTAGAGGCGGCGTTGCCTCGCGATCAGATGATTCCCAAGGAAAATCTGCGGGTCGGTGACCGTGTGCGTGCTTATTTATACAAAATTGACCGTACGGCCCGCGGGCCGCAGTTGATATTGTCGCGGATTGCGCCGGAGTTTCTGATAAAACTGTTCGAGCTGGAAGTGCCGGAAATTGAGGAAGGCTTGCTGGAGATCAAGGTTGCAGCGAGAGATCCGGGTTCACGCGCCAAGATTGCGGTTAAGTCCCATGATCAGCGTGTTGACCCGATTGGTACTTGTGTCGGCATGCGTGGCTCCAGAGTACAAGCGGTAACCGGCGAACTGGCGGGAGAAAGGGTCGACATCATTTTGTGGTCGGAAGATCCGGCTACTTTCGTGATCAATGCGCTCGCGCCTGCGGAAATCAGCAGCATCCTGGTGGATGAGGAAAAGCACAGTATGGATATCGTGGTGGACGAGGATAACCTTGCCCAGGCCATAGGCCGCGGAGGCCAGAATGTACGGCTTGCATCCGAACTGACTGGCTGGGAACTCAATATCATGACGATGGAAGAATCGCAGGCAAAAAATGAAGAGGAATTTTCGGTCGTTCGCCAACTCTTCATGGAAAAGCTTGATGTGGATGAGGAAGTGGCGGATATCCTCGTACAGGAGGGTTTCACTACTTTGGAAGAGGTAGCCTACGTTCCGCTCACAGAGATGCTGGAAATCGAGTCGTTTGATGAGCAGACCGTCAATGAACTTCGCACTCGAGCCCGCAATGCCCTTTTGACTGAGGCCATCGTCAGTGAGGAAAAAGTGGAGCACATAGCGGAAGACCTGCTTTCGCTGGAGGGAATGGACAGCCAGACCGCGCGCGAACTTGCGGCCAGGGGCGTAAACACCCAGGAGGATCTTGCTGATCTGGCTGTGGATGACCTGGTGGAAATGGTCGAGATGGATGTCGAACGTGCCAAGCAATTGATCATGGCGGCGCGCGCCCCATGGTTTGCATGATTTAGTCGCTGAGTTCGTCGCATAGATATAGCGTTATTAAAGGTTATCAATGTCTCAAATGAGTGTAGAACAATTCGCTAATGAACTGGGAGTGCTTCCAGCAGTATTGCTGGAGCAGCTTCAGGCTGCTGGTGTCAGCAAGGATCTGACTGCGGATAGTCTGACCGAAAAGGACAAAACCCAGCTTCTCGATTACCTGCGCAAAATTCATGGCGCCAAGGACGAAAAAAGCAAGATCAGCTTGCCTCGCCGGCAGACTTCCGAAATCAAGAAGTCGGATAGCACCGGGAAACCTCGCAGTATTCAAGTGGAGGTACGCAAGAAGCGTGTAGTGGTAAAAGGTGATCTTGGCGACAGGATGCCAGTTGAAGTCAAACCGGCCGAGCCCGCCGCGCCATCCGTCGCGCCCATTCCCGCAGTGGTTCCTGCTCCGATAATAGATGCCGCACAACAGGCCTTGCGTCAGGAGGAAGCAAGGAAGCAGGCCGAGTTGATTGCACGGCAGACTGCAGAGCTCAAGGAAAAGAAGCAACGGCAGAAACCTGCGGCGGCTGAGGCCAAGGAACCTGAGCCGGCTGCTGCGGGCCCGGCTGCACCTGAAGCAGTTCCTGCCCCTGTCGCTGCCCCACCCGGGGTTCAGGCCGGGGTTGAGCCCGCCCAGCCGGTACCTGCTCCAACGGAAGGTACGCTGCATAAACCGGTGGTCAAGCCGGAAGACAAGGCAGCCAAGGCGGAGAAGAAAAAGAAGCAGACCAAGCAAGTTGTCTGGAAAGATGAAAGAGTGGAAAAACGCGGCCTTAAGACGCGCGGCGATTTATCTGCCGGCAAAGGATGGCGTACGCGCAAGGACAGGCACGCTAAAACTTCCGGCGAAGATCAGGTCGCCCATAGTTTTTCTGCGCCAACAGAACCCGTTGTGCATGAGGTGATGGTGCCCGAGACCATTTCCGTGGGAGCGCTGGCTCAGAAAATGTCAATCAAAGCCGCTGAAGTTATCAAGGCTTTGATGAAAATGGGCAATATGGTAACCATCAATCAAATGCTGGACCAGGAAACTGCCATGATCGTCGTTGAAGAATTGGGCCACATTGCCAAATATGCAGCACTGGATAGTCCGGAAGCCTTTCTCGCGGATACCGAGTTTCCCGAAACAGAAGTCAAAACAGAGCCGCGTGCGCCGGTAGTTACCGTTATGGGGCACGTCGATCACGGCAAAACCTCGTTACTGGATTATATACGCCGTACACGCGTGGCAAGCGGCGAAGCGGGTGGCATCACGCAGCATATCGGCGCTTATCACGTGGAAACCGAGCGGGGGATGGTCACTTTTCTCGATACGCCAGGTCATGAGGCCTTCACGGCCATGCGTGCGCGCGGTGCCAAGGTTACCGATCTGGTCGTACTGGTCGTGGCAGCGGATGACGGCGTAATGCCTCAGACGATCGAGGCAATCCATCACGCCAAGGCTGCCAAAGTACCAATCGTGGTGGCGGTAACCAAGATAGACAAACCGGAAGCTAATTCCGAGCGTATCAGGCAGGAATTGGTAACGCAGGAGGTGGTACCGGAAGATTGGGGTGGCGATACCATGTTTGTCGAGGTTTCAGCCAAGACAGGTCAAGGTATCGACGCGCTTCTGGAAAGCGTGCTACTTCAGGCTGAAGTGCTGGAACTCCAGGCAGCGAAGGATGCTCCCGCCAGAGGTATCGTCATTGAATCACGTCTGGATAAAGGGCGGGGCCCGGTGGCGACAATATTGGTGCAGTCCGGAACGCTGAAGCGTGGTGACATAGTGCTTGCAGGCGCGGTATTTGGCCGGGTACGGGCCATGCTTGACGAGAATGCCAAACCGGTGGAGCAGGCAGGGCCTTCCATCCCCGTGGAAATACAAGGCCTGTCGGAGGTCCCCGTCGCCGGGGAAGTGGTAGTAGCGTTGGCTGATGAGCGCAAAGCTCGTGAGATTGCGCTATTCCGTCAAGGCAAATTCCGCGACGTAAAGCTTGCCAGACAGCAGGCGGCCAAACTGGAGAATGTGTTCGAGCAGAAGGGTGAGGTCAAGGTCCTGGCGCTCATCATCAAGGCAGATGTGCAGGGTTCTTACGAGGCGCTGACGCATGCGCTGCAAAGACTTTCTACGGACGAGGTCAGAGTTAATATCATTCACAGCGCTGTAGGTGCTATAACAGAATCCGATATTAATCTGGCGCTTGCCTCCAAAGCCGTGGTAATTGGCTTCAATAGCCGCGCGGATACGGTCGCGCGCAAGCTCATCGGCTCGACCGGGGTGGATGTGCGTTACTACAGCATCATTTATGAGGCGGTGGACGAAATAAAATCAGCGCTATCAGGCATGATGACACCCGATCGCAAGGAAAGTGTCACCGGTCTGGTAGAAATTCGCGAAGTGTTCCGAATTTCCAAGGTGGGGTCTGTGGCAGGTTGCTACGTACTGGAAGGAATCATAAAACGGGGTTCACTCGTAAGGTTGATGCGCAATGGCGAGCTGATTCATACGGGCGAACTGGATTCTCTGAAGCGCTTCAAGGATGACGTGAAAGAGGTTAGAGCGGGTTTCGAATGCGGACTGTCCTTGAAGAACTTTAACGATATCCAGGTAGGCGACAAGGTGGAGACTTACGAAATCGTCGAAGTCGCGCGTAGCCTTTAATGGGGGGCTAGCATTGCCTGCAAGGGGATATCATGCCTAAGGATTATTCTCGGGCGTTACGGATTGCCGACCAGATTCAGCGTGAACTGGCCGATTTGATTCGCAACGAACTCAAGGACCCGCGTATTGGCATGATTACTTTGACGGGTGTTGAGGTAAGTCATGATTATGCTCATGCCAAGATTTTCTACACCACACTGCGCAGCGAAAACGACAATTTCCTCACCGGTAAAGGACTGGAGCACGCAGCTGGATTTCTGCGGAGTCATCTGTCGCACCGGTTGAAGCTTCGGGTAGTTCCGCAACTTCATTTCATCTATGACGAATCGATTGAGCGCGGGATGCGTTTGTCGCAACTGATAGACGAAGCAGTCGCGCTGGAAGGTCCGAAAGAGACGGATGACAGCTGATTCCAGGTGAGTTATATTCAAAATTTCCTCGTATATTGAATCCGCACCGCATTGAATCCTAAGATTGGGCAGTCCAAACGCATCAAACGCAGAATCAGCGGCGTCCTGCTGCTTGATAAACCCTCCCGCATTTCGTCCAACCAGGCATTACAAATCGCCAAACGCATCTTTACGGCCGGCAAGGCGGGGCATACCGGCACGCTCGATCCATTGGCAACGGGATTGCTGCCGATCTGCTTCGGCGAAGCCACAAAATTCTCCTCGGCATTGCTGGGTGCGGATAAGACATATGAAGCGACGCTGAGGCTGGGCTATATCAGTACGACCGGGGATGCCGAGGGAGAAATTTCAGCCGCGGGTGACGTGCAATCTCGGGACCTGAGATTGACCCTGACACAGGTTGAGACAGTACTAAAAAACTTTACTGGTAGAATCACGCAGATACCGCCGATGTACAGCGCATTGAAACATCGCGGAAAACCTCTGTATGCCTACGCCAGAGAAGGTATGGAGATCGAGCGGCAACCGCGTGAAGTCATTATCCACGATTTGCGCATGGAAGCGCTGGCACGGGCAGAGATGCGTATCGTAGTCAAGTGCAGTACGGGCACTTACGTCCGCACTCTGGCTGAAGATATAGGCAAGGCGCTGGGATGCGGCGGAGCCTATCTCACCGCTTTGCGTCGTAGCATTCTTGATAATTTTGATCTGTCGCAGGCCTATACGCTAGATGCGCTGGAAGCTATGCCGACGGCACAACGAGATTCCTGTCTGCGTCCGGCTGATAGTCTTTTACATGACTTCCTCGCTGTTACGGTAGACGGCGCGGCAGTGGCATCCTTGTTGCAGGGGCGGGCAGTAGGAGGTTGCCTTTCTCCGGATTATCTGAATAACTTTGCGGGCTTAGCGGAAGGAGGGAAGATTCGGCTGTACGATCAGGAGAAGCGTTTTTTAGGCTTGGGCGAAATTACGACACGGGGGGAAATCGCCCCAAAAAGACTCATGATGGAA
>JBDTWQ010000108.1:0-9778 GCA_040006595.1 Nitrosospira sp. | reverse complement strand
TCAGGCCACCAGCGCAGGAGGGATGGATAATTTTGAAATTATCACTCCCTCCGTGTCGATAGTGGCCGAACCTACAGTCAGCGTGGTGGACGCGCTGACTGACAGGAACAGTACGCGCGAAGTGGCAGCTGCTTATATCGATTATCTTTACACACCCCAGGCGTAGGATATCGCGGGCAAGCACTTTTATCGCCCGCGTGATGCGCAGGCGGGCGCCAAGTACGCGAATCAGTTCCCCGTCCTGGAACTGTTTACCATCGACGATGTTTTTGGCGGCTGGCGGCAAGCCGGGAAAATACATTTCGCCAAGGGAGGAATTTTTGAGCAGATTCAGCGTGATTGATTTCGGGGCCTTAATACATGGAACATGGGGCTTGAAAACCGAGGAGAGGGTTTCGGGAAGAAACGATTAACGCTTCATGCGGGGGTCTTTCCACTTCCACCGCAATAGTACTCGCAACTGCCTAAATTCCTCCGCATCTATCCCGTCCGGCAGAATCACTACGCTGTGCGAGGAGAATCTTCGCCATGATTTTAAAGGTTCCAAGGGCTTCAATTCGAGTACCGTCAGATAAGGTTCAACAAAGCTGCTGCCGAGCAGGGTGCAGGTAATTCGCTCCTCGCTCCGTAATTCAAGTGTGCAGGCCATTTCATCCGACAGTTCGAGACCCATCACCGATTCCCGCGAGCGTAATAATGCGTAACGCCTTAAATAGAAAGACAGACTAAGCGCCAGGATAACACTACCTGTCAGTTTGACTGCTGCAGGCAATATCAGCGGCCACAGCAGTCCGATAGCGGAAAAGTGGGCAAGACTCAGCATCACAGCAAGGCGCATAGAGGGCTTTAGCTGGATAATGAGTAAAGTGGGTGAAGGGGAGGAAGGAGCAGCCATAGTTCTATTATCTCATTCTTGGCAATTAGCCGTTTATCCGGGCCGCGTATTGGCCGTATAATTGATTCTTGTTCACCAACCATACATTGTTTTACATGAATCTCACATGGCAATCCTATCTGCAAAGCCGCAACGCAGTCATTGAGGATGGCCGCGTCGTTAACTACGGTAACGCCGCCGCCGAGCTAGAGAGCGTGCGGTCTGGTACGGTGCTGGCCGACCTGTCGCACTTCGGCCTGATTCATTTTTCGGGTGATGACGTACAGTCTTTTCTCCAGGGGCAGTTGAGTTGCGATGTCAGAGCGATCAACCCTTCTGCTGGCAGTGCTGCTGCTCTCTATGGAGGCTATTGCAGCCCAAAAGGCAGGATGCTGGCAAGTTTCCTGATGTGGCACGATAGCGGCGGCTATGTCATGCAATTGCCATCAGCATTGCGAGCCGCCATCCAGAATCGTTTATCCATGTATGTCCTGCGCGCTAAAGTCCAACTGGCCGACAACAGTGATGCGCTGGTGCGCTTCGGTGTGGCCGGAAGCCATGCCGAAGCGTTAGTGCGGGAAATTCTGGGCACAGTTCCCGGCTCTGCTCTTGATGTGATTCATAGTCCACAGGGGAGCGTAATCCGTCTTGCACAAGACCGTTTTGAACTCGTTATTGCTCCAGAGCAGGCGCCCACGGGGTGGGAGTGCTTGAGCAAAAATGCCATGCCAGTGGGAGCATCCTGTTGGGACTGGCTGGAAATAAAAGCCGGCATTCCCGTGATTACTGCCGCTACCCAGGAACAATTCGTACCGCAAATGGTGAATCTGGAGGCGATCGGCGGGGTGAGTTTCCAGAAAGGCTGTTATCCTGGTCAAGAAATTGTCGCCCGTGCTCAGTATCTGGGCAAAATCAAACGCCGCATGTTTCTTGCCAACATCCAGCCGCCACCGGAATTGTCCGCAATACCACCAGCAACGTCCTTTGTACCCGTTGCGGCCGGGGACGAATTGTTTAGTACCGATATGGGGGAACAATCAAGCGGCATGGTGGTCAACGCAGCATCCGCGCCAGAGGGCGGATTCGATGTGTTAGCTGTCATACAGACAAGTAGTATCGAGACAGGTAAAATTTACTGGGGATCTCCGGGTGGCCCTCCGCTGGAGATCATGCCATTACCTTATTTAGTGAACAACTGAGAACCATGCAAACAGAATACTTGATTCATCGCCATCCAACGAGCCTTTACGTCAATCATGAAATGGACGTGTGGACCGCTAATAACGGTTTTTTCTATCAGGGAAGATAAGACCGGCGAGGCGTTTCCGATAGATAGCCAGAGTAATGCCACCAATATTTCAACGAGTCCGCTAACCAATAAGCCGTAGCGCGTTTTGCTAACGCTTAGTGACGGAAGAGATGGATTGGAGGCCAAGTTGCCATTTCATTTCTTCCCCCCTCATCTCTCTTCGATGCTACCGAAATTAAACGGAAAATGTTTAAAAGCGAAATGTCGCATCCCCGCATCCTCATTTACCGCCTGCTGCTACCATTGATGCTCATGGCATCGACCGTATTTGCCGATACGCTGGAACAGCGCGACATTGTGTTTTACTACGGGAGCCGTCCGCCGGTAGAGGATTTGCGTCATTTCGATCAGATCGTCATTCAACCAAGTCAGATTTTGCCGCATGAGAAAACAGCGTTGCTAAACCTGGATTCACTGATATTTGCCTATATCTCATTTGGCGAGATTGCGCGCAATAGCGAGGATATGCCGCGCATCAAAACGAAATGGTCGATTGGCGTGAATCCAGCATGGAATAGCCTAGTGATGAACATGAATGATCCCGCCTGGCACGAGTATCTGCTGGAGCACCATTTCGGTCGCTTGTGGCGCGAGGGGTACCGCGCGTTTTTTCTCGATACCGTCGATAGCTATATGATTGTAACGACCGCAGGCAAGCAACGCGAAGAACAGGAGACGGGGCTGGTTGCGTTGCTTGCGGAGGTAAAGCGCCGCTTTCCCGGTTGCAAGCTCATTCTCAATCGCGGCTTCGAAGTGCTGGACCGTGCCAGCCAATATACTGATGGCATGGTTGCCGAGTCGCTTTTTCACGGTTTCGATCCGGTTACCGGCAAGCATGCGCCGACCAGGGAAGAAACCAGGGGATGGCTTCTTAAACAGCTCAGGCGTGCACAGGATGAATTCAACGTCCCGATTACCGTGCTGGATTATGTCGAGCCGGGCAACTGGGCCGAAGCGGAAAAAACAGCGCGTCAGATTGTCGAGCTCGGATTCATGCCCTGGGTTGCCAACGGCGATCTGACCTGGCTGGGGCAGGGCCGTTTGCGTCTCGCCCCGCGTAAGTTATTGGCTGTCATGAACGGCACGCCCGCTCAACAAATGGACCATGAGTTGTTCAAGCATGCGGCGATGCCACTGGAATATCTTGGCCTGGCTCTGGACTACTGGTATGTGGATCAGCTCCCTTTGCCCATCGAGCCGCTGGTTGGGCGCTATGCCGGTGTTATCGCGTGGCTGCCTGAAGACAGCCAGCGCCGCTATGAGAGTATCTGTGCGCGCTTGAAATCCGAGGTCGATGCGGGGCTGCCGGTTGTGTTTATGGGACATTTGCCCGAGGGCACTGCTTGCCAGCAGGTGGTCAATTATCAGGGAGAGCTGCAACCGACGACACGCAAACTCAAGCTTGGCGTGGTAGACGAGCGCCTGGGCCGGCCACTTACAGCGCCCATTGTGGGCAGCGGCACGCCGGGTATTCGTGTTATCAATGAGAAGGATGCGTGGTTGACGCTGAGCGACGAAATCAACCTGTTTCATCCGGTTGCCGTCGGTCCATGGGGCGGTTACGCATTGCATCCTCACGTAATGAGCGAGAGTGTGTCGGGCCGGCACGAATGGCTGCTGGATCCCTTTTCTTTTTTTCAGGCTGCGCTGCGCTTGCCGGTGCAGCCTGTATTTGATTTTACAACGGAAAATGGACGCAGGCTGGGCACTATCGAGGTGCGTGGCGACCGTCTGTTTGCCAAAGACGAGGAGGGGGTTGAAGTCATCGACCGGCTTCAGGCATGGATCGGAAAAAATACTACGCCGGTAACGGTAGGTGTGATCGAGGCCGAAGCGGGCACTGAAGCGCAGCGCGCCAAAGTTCAGCGGTTGGCAGCCATGCCGCAGGTTCGATTGGCGAGCCACACTTACAGCCATCCTTTTTATTGGGGTATCTTTGAAGGAAAAACGGATGCTGACCAGCAGCCCTATCGCTATAGTGTATTCATGGACGGTTATGCGGCGGAAATGACGCGCGAGACCGCCGGAACCATTGAATTCCTGCAATCGATGGCGCCCGGCTCGCCACTGCTGCTCATCTGGTCCGGCGACGGAAAACCCGGCCCGGCTGCGCTGGCGGCCGCCGAAAAAGGCGCTTTGCCTCATTATGGCGGAGGCGGCTTGTACTGGCAGAGCGGTCCATTATCTTTGGCAGATCTGTCTCCGGCGCTACGGCCTACCCAGTGGGGTACGCAAGTATTGACGCCATTGGTCGGCGAGCCGCTGTTCGCGCACCTTTGGTATGGCGAGGCGCTCAATTTCGGCAAAATCGGCGATTGGAACCGGGAGCTCGATCTTGCACGCCGGCTGCGCGTCTCGTCCATTTCCTTTCATGCCGATGCGCTGTTGCATGTGCACGGGGCGGCGCTTCTGGATCAGCTAGCCGACGAGCAGCGCAACGAAAATGTGCTTGGCGTCTGGCTCGATGAATATGCTCAGCGTGTGCGGGCTTTTCAAAAGGCGAGCATTGCGCGCGATCTCAACGGCAACTGGCTGCTTTTCGGGGATACCCTCAGAACGGTGCGATTACCCGTCTCTGAAATGATGCCTCAAATCTCAACCGATGTTGTCGGATATTCCGATCGGAACGGTGAACGTTATATTTACCTGGCGCGCAATCATGCCGTTCTGAAGTCGGGACGTAATGGAGATGATACAGCTCCGGGATTACGATTGATCGACGCCAGCGCGCCGCTGAAATCATGGCACGTCAATGCCGGCGGGTCTGCCACGCTCTTATTTGAGCCACGCGGAGATTTGACGCTCGGGATCCCCGCGTCCTGCGAGCTGAGCATGGATGGCGGAACATTGACGCCTCAGCGGCAGGGTGCGCATTCCGTCTATGTAATACCCGAAAGAAACGCTTCAGGGGAATTCGGTCTTGCGTGTTGAAGCCGAGCGCGAATCATTATTAAACGCGCCCGCGTTAATGTTCATGAGCGCTGTACTGCTGGTCGCTTTCTGGGTATTGTTCCCCCGTCAGCCCGCCTTCAGGGATCCGTCGAATTTGTCGGCAAAAGACGCTCTGTCGGTAGCCTATCTCCGTGTGCTGGTCCAGTCCGATCCGGAGAATGCCCCCTTGCGGCTGTCACTGGTGCAAGTGTTGACGGAAGCGGGCCTGACCGATGAGGCAGTTCTTGCCATTGACCCTCTGAAGCGTTCGCCCGAGTCGGACCTGGCGTACGAAATCCGTCTGGCGGAACTCAAGTTGGCCTTGCAACAACTCTACCGGCAGCCACCCAAGGATGTTGAAGCGGCGCTGCGCGCCCGTATTGCCGAGCTGATTCCTTCCCTGCTCCATATAGCGCGCAATGACACGGAATTGCGCCAGGTTGTCGTATTGGCGGAACAGTTTGCCGAGCCTTCGGTGTTGGCCGAAACCTTCGAGCAACTACTCGTCATATGGAAGGAAAGCGGGAAGGAAAGCGTGAAAGAAAGCGACGAGAGAAAATCAAGTTGGCTTGTTTTCGCCGCAAAACAGCGGATTGCGGCTAATCAGCCCCGGTTGGCCGCTCAGGATCTGCTCAAGGCTTTTTCACTTGAACGCACGGCGAAGAAAAAGGCAGAGATTGCAGAATCCTGTTTGCGCGCCTATCTTCAGGCAGGTATCGATCAGGAGGCTCTGAAAGCCGCGGTGCAGATGCTGAGCAATCTTAAGGACAGGGGTGAGGCCGATGCCGAGCTTTTATTGCTCGCCGCCAATATTGCCGAGCCACTTGCCGATCAGGAGCAAGCTTTGGCCTGGCTGGAAGAAGCAAGCCGGTTATCGCCCGCTGATCGGGCGATAACCGAGCGTATCGTCCGGCTGGAGGTGTCGCTGGGTCTTCTGAAAGAAAGCCTTGAGCGCGCGGAGCGCCTGAAAATTTCCCTGGTCGCGGGGAGCGAGCGCCAGCGGTTGATCGCGCGTATCTATGACTGGAATGCGCAACCCGACGAGGCTCTGGCTCAATGGTTGTCTTTTGCGGGCACCCGTGCCGACAACGAAGCGGAGACACGGGCCTTTGCGCTTGCGCAGGCGAAACCGGATCACAACGCATTGGTGCGACTGCTTGAAGCGATCATGACGCGCCGCAAGTTGACCGGCGCCGAAGCGGGGGCGTATATCACGGCCGGTCTTGCTGTTGCACAACCCTCCCATGTAGAGCAACAGTTGCGCCGTCACGCCGAACGTTTCGAGAATCCCGTGGAAACGTTGAAAGCGCTATCGCAGGTGCTGATCCTTCAGGGCAAGCCCCGCGCGGCGCTTGCCGTGTATCAGGATATGCCTGCCGCGCAAACTGGGCAGCAGAGAATGGCGTTGGCCCGGTTGTATGAGGAAGCGGGGGATGCGCAGAAAAGCTTTGAGTTATTGCGCGAGTTTGACACGCCCGATCCGGAATATGCTGAAGCGTACTGGCTGTTGCTGGCAAAGATATCCACGCAGTTGGGTCAGGATGCTTATGCGGAGAAAGCGTACGAAAAAGCGCTGGTCCTTCGGCCCAGAGATGCGGAGATACTCGAAAATCTGCAACGTTTGGCGGTGCGTCATCGTGATGAGAAAAAAAGCGAGCGTCTCGCACTTTATGGATGGGATCGTCTGCAGCGCCTCGAGGATTTGCAACGCCTCATGCGTTTTTCCTGGAAACGAAAGAATCTGGAAGAGCTGGCGCATTGGCTCTCGCTGGCGGACGCAATGCCGCCGGCAGCGATCGCCCAAGCACCTGACTACTGGTACTTTCAGTCGATTCGTAAAATGGCCGATGGAGACAGGGATGCGGCTCGCCATGCGCTGCGCCAGCTCCTGCGGTTGCGCGGCGCGGACCCGGAAGTTACCGAGGCGATGATCTGGCTGCTTTTGTCTGATAAAAAAATCGATAATGTATCGCTCGATGCGGTCGTTCAGCCGTACCGCACGCAAGCGGCGGTAAGTCCGCCTTTAACGGATGCCCTGGCGGCGGCCGAGCAAACCCTGGGCAGACCCGCTCAGGCGGCAGACTGGTACCTGCGATCATTGACGGCAAGGCCAAGGGATTTTTTATGGACATTGACATTAGCCGACAATATGGAGTGGGCTGGATGCCCCGCAAACGCCAATCATGTCCGCTTCAGCGCGCTGAAAATGTTTGTTTCTCAGCATTCTGCTGAGTCTGACATACAATATCCCGCGCGATTGGCCGAGTATTTTTCGGGATTGAAAGATTCCCGGGCGCAGCCCGGCAACGCGGATGAGTTAAAGAAATGGCAATTGCTGCGCGAGCGCTGGGGATTTGCAAAAAACATGGATAACGCACACCGCTTTGCGCTGAAGCGTCAACACGAACGCCTTTCGCTGTCTTCCTGGGAAGCATTTGCCGACGCGACAAGAAGTAATCAGCCGAAGGTTGTATCCGCGCAATTGGCGGCAATTTCCACTCATCTCGAGCGTCAGGCGGGCGAATCCGTGCCGGATGGCGTGCTTCCCTTATCCATAGACGACGTTGAGCGGGCCACTCGATGGCTCGCGGGCGAAGCGGCACTTGCTCAAACATCTTTAAACGATGAACTGGAAGTCTGCCGTCAGACCTTAGCGAAAGTTCGTGAATTACAGCTGACATCCATACCGGATCAGGAGCAGATAAAGCCATGAAAAAACCCTGGCTGGAAGGCATTGAAGTCGTTAACGCCAGTAATCCGGCGTCGGCATGGGGTGGCTGGCTTGAAACATTCGTGCTGACCGCGATAGTAGTCGTGGCATCGTTTGTCACCCAGCAGCATGATCCTTTCCGGCTGGGCGGCGGCTTTCCCTGGCCTGTATTGGGCCCTTTGCTGGCCGGATTACGCTATGGATTCGTCTTTGGTTTTGTCAGCGCATTGCTAATACTGGCGACATTGGGGGTGGCCATCAACCAGGAATGGCAGGCCGCGCCGGAGTTTCCGTTGACATGGGCGATTGGCGTGGTCGTCGTGGCGATGGTGGTGGGAGAATTCCGCGACATATGGGGGCGCCGGTTGCATCGGCTGGAAGGTGCCTATCAATACCGTGCGGAACGTCTTGAGGAATTTACACGCAGCTATCAGTTGCTGCGTCTGTCGCATGACCGCTTGGAGCAAACCGTGGCAAACAGCGGGTTTTCATTGCGCGAAGGTATTATGCACTTGCAATCGGCACTGGATGCCATCGATGGACTAACTGACTCCTCGCTGCAGAAACTCGTTGAATTCGTGGCGGAATACGGCGCACTGACGCAGGCCGGCATCGTGGGCATCACGGCGGACCGCATCGATAAAACCCGGGTTCGGGCGCATATCGGGGAAAGCTTTCCGATTGACGAGAACGACCCGGTATTAAAAGCCGCGCTCGGAAGCGGCGAGCTGGCGGCAGTAAACCTCATAACGGAAAATGTGGCAGATCAAAATCAGCTGTTGGCCGCCATTCCCATGGCTGACTCGACCGGTGAAATTCATGCCATGCTGCTGGTGAGGTCTATGCCATTTTTTGCGTTTCACGAAAATAACCTGAAACTCATCGCGGTGCTTGTGGCTCATGGCGTTGATCATCTGCGTTTTGGCGCGGCCACTTCCTCCATTGGCCGTTTTATGGCTTCGTTCGAGCGGTTGTATCAGGACTTCAAGGAGTTTGAGCTCGATACAACGCTCTTGAAGGTGTCGGGTGCGCGTGCCGATGTCATGGCTGCTTACGAAAAACTGAGGTCTTCAATCCGCGCTATCGATATGATCTGCATGATTAATGATAAAGACGAGCCGGTCATCTGGATCATGCTGCCCCTGACCACTACCGCGGAGGCACAGGCATGGATGCAGCGGGCGGATGGCGTTCTTGCGAGAGTGACGGCCGATCTGGTGGCCATCCATGAGATCGACCCACAAAAAATTCACACTCTGGAGCCGTATCAATGATTCGCCTGCCCATGCTATTGGGATTGGCCGCGGAGGCGCTGGCCGCCTTGCTGCTCTGGTGGAGTGCGGGCTACTGGATTGTGTTTGCTGCTGTCATATTGCACGCTGTTTCATCCTATTATCTGGCGCGGGGTTTCTGGCAGTTGCTGCCGCGCCGGTACAAGCTTCCCGCGCGGAGAAGCTTGAGTTTATTATTCATCGTTTTGTGGATTCTGCCGGTACTCGGCGCATTGGGCCTGCTGTGGAGCGTCATCGGTGCCTTGAGACGTCCTCGCAGCCGTGCTTCACACAATGTAAAAGTCGTGGTCTTGCCTGAGCTGCCATTTTCACCCCCCGTCATTTTCCCGGTCCCGCCCTATAGTCTGGGCGCATTGCGTCAGATCGTCCATTTTGCCGGGCGGCCATTAAAGCGGCTAAAAGCAGTGATGGCGACGCGGCACATGCCGTCACGCGAGGCCATGGCGGTATGGTCAAAGGCAACCCGCGATCCGGTGGATGACGTGCGGCTGCTGGCGTATGCCATGAAGGACGATAACGAAAAGAAACTGGCCGATCGCATCCTGGCATTGACCGACGCGCTGCCGGATGCTCCGGTTCGCATGCGCAACGGGTACCATAAAACGATTGCGGCGTTATGCTGGGAACTGGTGTATCACCGTTTGGTGCAAGGTGCGGTCAGG
>JBDTWQ010000107.1:0-9227 GCA_040006595.1 Nitrosospira sp. | reverse complement strand
AGGTCCAGGTCCCTTCTCGTCGTAATTTTTGTACATGCCGTAGGTATCGCGATCTTCGTAGCTCATGTTTGTCTCCTGTAAAGGTAATATTTGAGAAATCCTCGTTACTGCTGTATGCCCGGCGAAGAAATCCAATCGGGTAAAAGCGTTTTCAGGCACATACAGGATGCGGGAATTGCCAAATGGAGTCGGTACGGCAGCGTACAAAAGAATTTTTTGTCACATGCTCATCGCATGTAACGCTCATAAAAAGAACCTGGAGCCCCCGGAAATAATAGCTGGGTTGATTTCTCCTGCTAAGGACCTAAAACCAGCGGCGCTCTCAACGGTCGATTCAATTATCTTTATGTCTGCCAGCGCACAGAGTGAGGGCTGATATTTATAGAGAATTCATATCAGAATACCTTCGGGAGCAGCGCGAGAGTTATTAAAAACTTGGCATTATGTTATCGCAATGCCGTTCCCAACTGATTCCGGACTGATGTAGGGAGATAAGTTAATCATGATGAAGACTTCCAAAATGCATACTCAACCTTCATCGCTATCACGTAAATGGCGTGAGCGATACGATGAGGTGCGTACTCGAACTTTGAAACTGACAGCAACTCTCACGCCAGATGATCAGATGATCCAATCCATGCCCGAAGCCAGTCCCACAAAATGGCACATCGCGCATACCACCTGGTTCTTCGAGACATTTGTTCTGGCGCCATATATACGAGACTACGTTCCCGTCGATTCGAGATTCAGTTTTCTGTTCAACTCATACTACAAGCGTCTTGGAAGCCATCCTGATCGCGCCATTCGCGGCACTTTCTCCCGCCCCACACTTGATCAGATCCTCGATTACCGCACACATGTTGATAATTGTGTCCACCAACTACTTGATCATGAAACTTCTGCGGAGATTTTACGATTATTTGAATTGGGGTTGAATCACGAGCAACAGCATCAGGAATTAATCGTTACCGATATCAAACATGGATTCTGGACAAATCCCTTGCGGCCGAGTTATCAGCCCAGCCAAATCCGGATTGTTGAATCTGATACAGTACCATTGACCTGGCATACCTTTGATGAAGGTGTCTACGAGGCCGGACATAATAGGTGCGGCTTCTCATTTGATAATGAGCTGCCACGACATTCCGTATACATAAAGCCATTTTGCATGGCGTCCCGCCTTGTTACGAATAACGAATATCAGGCATTCATTTCCGATGGCGGTTATACACGTCCGGAACTATGGTTATCAGACGGTTGGGATCAGGTTTGCTGCAGCGGATGGAAAGCTCCCCTCTATTGGGAACAGGCAGAGGATGGGTGGACTCAGTTTACTTGCCGAGGTATCTTGCCATTGAACCCGGGCGAACCAGTGTGCCATGTAAGCTTCTACGAAGCTGATGCGTTCGCGCGATGGGCAGGCGCGCGGCTACCGACAGAGTTCGAATGGGAGGTAGCTGCCCACTCGGTCAGGAGCCTGGCTGGGACATCCGCAAATTTGCTTGAGAGCAAGATGTATCATCCGCGGCCAGCCGTCGCTCAGACGGGCCTGCAACAGATTTTTGGCGATACCTGGGAGTGGACATCGAGTCCCTATGTTGCTTATCCAGGCTATTGCCCTCCGAAAGGCCTTGAGGGTGAATACAACGGCAAGTTCATGTGTAATCAGATGGTGTTGCGCGGCGGCTCCTGCGTCACGCCTGCATCTCATATTCGTGAATCTTATCGTAATTATTTTCCGCCACAGACTCGCTGGCAGTTTTCCGGCATCAGGTTGGCGCATGATGGAGCTCGCCCATGAACGCGCGTACGCAAGTCAGGCCGTTGTCGATCCCTGCCTCCACCCCAGTATCGGCCATCGCCGGAGAAGTCCTGGAAGGTCTTTCACGCAAACCAAAAAGTCTACCGCCGAAGCTGCTCTACGATGCGCAAGGCTCAGCCTTGTTCGAACAAATCACCTGTCTACCTGAGTATTATCCGACGCGGAAGGAAGCAGCCATACTCACGAGTCACGCAGACGAAATATGCTCCCGCCTCGGCCGGAACGTCTCTGTTGGCGAACTCGGCGCCGGAACCGCGACCAAAACACGTATTCTGCTGCGTTCACTACTGCGGCGGCAGTTCAGCGTAAATTACTTTCCCCTTGACGTCTCGGATGCTGCCCTACAGCTGGCCAAAGACGAGATGGAAAGAGAACTGGTAGCCGTTAATGTACATCCCCAGGTTGGAGATTTTGAAGACTTGACGTTTCTTGGCCGACAAACGCCGCCCCGCCTGGTCCTGTACATCGGTTCGAGCATTGGTAATCTGGAACAGGAGGATGCGGTTTCCCTGCTTCAAAACATAGCACAACACCTATCAAGCGGAGACCAGCTACTGCTCGGTGTGGATCTTGTAAAGAATAGCAGTGTCATGCACGCAGCATATAACGACAGCGCCGGGATAACCGCTTCGTTCAATAAGAATCTTCTTGCCCGGATTAACCGCGAGCTTGGCGGTCACTTCGAACCGGATGCTTTTCACCATGTATCATTCTGGAATGAAGCGGCCTCACGGATTGAATTACATCTGGAAAGCACATGCCGCCAGTCGGTAAGAGTCGACGCCCTTGATACGACATTACGATTTTATCAAGGTGAACGTATTCATACTGAAAATAGCTACAAGTACACGGTCGAGTGCCTGGAGGAGCTACTCCAACGTGGCGGCTTCGAGGTTGAACATATCTGGACAGATCCCGATTGTTGGTTCGCCGTAAGCATGGGCATGGTAGCGTAATTTGATAAGGCCGCCTGCGGCCTTATCAACGGGTTCCCCCTACAGCGTTCACCTTGATGAGCCCCCCGAATTCCTATCTCGCCTTCCGCATAACTCATCGGCATTAACTATTCCGGGAAGACGCCATCGCGCCCTGCCGCCAACTGGAACACTTATTAAGAGATGCCCTTAAAGCGATCTGGAATGGTAAAAAAATTAGAGCCTTATGACATATCTGGCGCAAGACCAACAGGAATGGGAGAATAGCGTTCAAAATAAGATTCAAGCGGAAAATGGGAGAAGCTGATGTTCGAGTGGCTGGCAAGCCCGGAAGCGTGGGTAGCGTTAGCGACGTTAACCGCGTTAGAAATTGTTTTAGGTATCGATAACATTATTTTCATCTCCATTCTTGTAGGTCGTCTTCCCGAAGCTCAGCGTGATTTTGCAAGAAGAATGGGTCTTAGCCTGGCGATGCTTACCCGCTTGGGTTTGCTGTTCTCTATTTCATGGGTTATGAGTTTAACTGAACCATGGTTTACGATACTTGGCAATTCAATTTCAGGACGCGATCTCGTTTTGATTGGAGGCGGCCTGTTTCTTCTGTTCAAAGCGACTCATGAAATACACAATAGCATGGAAGGTGTAGAAGAAAGCGGCAGTACGGTTGTTGCCACCAGTCTGGGAATGGTGTTGTTGCAGATTGCCGTCCTGGATATTGTTTTTTCGCTGGATTCGGTAATAACAGCTGTGGGTCTGGTTGAACACGTTACATTGATGGCAATTGCCATCGTTTTGGCGGTGCTGGTTATGTTAATGGCGGCCAAGCCAATAGGAGACTTTGTAGACACTCACCCAACTATCAAGATTCTTGCACTTTCGTTTCTGATACTGGTAGGAGTTACCCTGATAGTTGAGGGTTTCGATGTGCATGTCCCTAAAGGTTATATTTATTTTGCGATGGCATTTTCGGTGAGCGTGGAATTTCTCAATCTTCGAATGCGTAAAAAACGAGAAGAGACGATTAAATTGCATAAACGGATAAATAATTGAGCAATTGCGAGATCAAGGGGCGCCGATGTTTCTCGTTACTTTTCAGAATCTTGCCTGGCTCTAAGGAAAGCTCCGTATTTGTTTTCCCAGCACCACGTTGAACGCTTCTCCAGATGTCTGTTGGCAGGACGGACAACTCTTTTCCCGCCGCTACGGTGATATCTATTTCTCAAGATATTGCGGACTCCGAGAAAAGCGCCACGTTTTTCTTCAAGGCAATCGGCTGGCCGAGCGTTTTGCAGCGTTGTCGAACGAACATACATTTGCCATTGGCGAAACGGGATTCGGTACGGGGCTAAATTTTTTATGCGCGTGGCAGCTGTTCGATGAGCGCGCCCCGTCCAGGGCCAGCCTGGATTTTTTCAGCGTCGAGAAATCACCGCTTGATGAGCGAGAACTGGCGGATGCACTTGCACTGTGGCCGGAATTACAGCAATACGCTAATGATCTCGTTGCACGTTGGTCACGCCGTGTACCGGGCTGGAATCAATGGCGCTTTGCCGGAGGGCGAATAAGGCTAACGCTGGTAATAGGCGATGTGGCCGAGGCGCTCCCTGAAATCTGCGGTGGCATTGATGCGTGGTTTCTCGACGGATTTTCGCCAGCACGCAATCCCGAGATGTGGACACAACCGGTGTTCGGAAACGTGGCACGAGCGTCCCGGCCCGGCGCCACATTTGCCACCTATACTTGTGTCGGCTGGGTACGGCGCGGCCTGGAGCAAGCCGGATTTCAGGTAAGTAAGTCACCCGGCTTTGGCCCCAAACGCGAAATGCTGCGAGGTAGCCTCCCCGGTTCGCCGCCCATGCAACCTGCTTGCTCCACTCCGGCAACAGCTATTGTGATCGGCGGAGGCGTGGCCGGTTGTGCCGTTGCTTCTGCATTGGCGATGCGCGGATTTTCCATTACGCTCATTGAACATGCGCCAACCCTGGCTGCGGCAGCATCGGGAAATCCGCGCGGCATACTGCACATTCGCTTGAGCGCAGGCATGAACCTGCAACAACGTTTCGTGCTGGCATCCTACGGACATGCTCTTGCTTTGCTTGATGAGCAGCTGCCCATAGATGGAATCTCTCGCGCAGAATGCGGAGAACTGCAACTGGCTTTTTCCGCGGAAGAGAGGAAACGCATAGACAAGTTGGCGGCACTCGATTGGCCATCGCACATTCTGCAACGCGTCGATGCGGCTACAGCATCCAATCTTGCTGGTATTGAGCTGGCAGATGGGGGTCTATGGTTTCCCGCCGGCGGCTGGCTGGTTCCGCCACGGATGTGCGCGGCATTGGCAGCGAGCCCAGCCATCGTGCCGCACACTGGTTATCGTGTGGAATCGCTGGCAGCCGTGAATGCTGGCTGGCGCGTGAAAGGAAAAAATCAGAATGAGGGAATGTGGACTTATGAGGCTCAGGTAGTGGTGGTCTGTACGGGGCACCAGGTAAAATCATTTGCGCCATTGGCACATTTTCCGCTGACTCCAGTGCGGGGACAGATCACTATGGTCCCCGCCACACCGTATAGCGAAAATCTGCGAGCGGTTGTATGCGCCAGTGGTTATCTGGCTCCGACAGCCGCAGGGCTGCATATGATGGGGGCTACCCATGGGTTTAACGATGAGGCAGTTGATGTACGCCCAGCCGATCATGCAGCGAATTTGTCCAGGCTGGGCGAAATATCTCCGTCACTGGCCAAAGCCATGAATATAAATTCATTGGACGTCGGGCAATTGGGGGGGCGCGCATCGGTGAGGGCTTCCCTTCCTGGGGCCCTGCCGCTGGTGGGGGAGCTATTGCCGGGACTCTACACCAGCCTGGGTCATGGCACGCGTGGTTTGATAACTGCCGGCCTTTCCGCTGAATTGATCGCGGCGGCTGCAGTTGGACAATTGTTGCCTTTACCAACGACCATAATAAATGCTTTGTCTCCCACCAGGAGTTTCAAGGTGAAGCAGGGTGATCCCTAGCGTAATCCGAAGAAACTCAAGACCGCAAGCACGATAACAATTAAACCTACCCACCAGATAATATTGTTCATGGCATCTCCTTGAAGCAAGTTGTAAAAATCGAGTTAATCAATTGAATCACGTAAACTCCCCATACATGCGTGCTTGTTTTTGATTGTCTCCCTTCCGTGTATTTATTTCCATTAGCCAGTACATACAAGAAAAGTATCAGCAGCCGCTTTCCCGGCCCGACTGTACGAAAATTTCAATTGCGTTTCTCCTTGTCAAAAAAGTGCCAGCTTATCCCGGTTGCATTTATTTCGTTTCTAGCAATCCCGCTCAGTACTGTTTCTCTGGAACGACGATAACCTTTTCGCTGGTCCCTGGTTGACCTTGAGGACCTTGTGGGCCGGGAGAACCTTCCGATCGAATCGATAAGCAACCGGTTAGTGTTTAGAAAGCATTATTACTGCCATAAATAGCTGTAGCTTTTTCATTGCAGTTCCTTTTTGTGTTGGGATAAATTGCATATGATTGTTCAGATAATACTCTACAGCAAAAGTCTGATCTGTTCGTTACCACACGGTCGAGCTTGTTCAGAGTCATCTTCATCCTGCCTCAGCGATGGCGTTCTCCGCACGGGAAAAGCCAGCGAGTAACGGAAACACGCAAGACGCGTTCGAGCGCAATGCTCGTCACTCAATAAGAGAGAGACCAAGTTCCATCTCATCAAACCATCAAGAAGTTGACGGCACGTGATATTTTTGTTTAAATTCCAAAACTCAGAACAATTGTTCTTGATGATGCATAGCCTGTAAAACCGTACAAGTCAGAATTAAAACAACGCAAAATCACGCTGATCGTGGCGTAGCTGTATATCCCGCAGCAGGAGCGAACTTGAACGATTTAGTAGAACTGGTCCGGGGAGACGATGCTGTCCAGGTAGAGCCGGGCGATATAAATCGCCTGCTGCCCTCACTCAAGCGACGTCACGCGCAGCGCATCACCGGCGAACTCCTGATCCCCGCACGCGCTGCACGCTACGCCGCATTTCCAGCCGAGCTTGATGCACGCATTGCAGACGGCTTGATGCAGCAGGGCATTACCCAGCTCTATAGCCATCAACGCGAGGCCTGGGATCGCATAACCCACGGTGAGAACGTTGTCATCGTCACGCCTACGGCCTCGGGAAAGACGCTCTGCTACAACCTCCCGGTCATTCAGGCAGCAATACAAAACCGCTCAAAAGCACTTTATCTTTTCCCCACCAAAGCTTTGGCCCAGGATCAGGTCACGGAACTGCTGGAACTCAACCGAATGGGTAACCTCGGAGTTCGGGCTTTCACCTTTGATGGCGATACGCCAGGGGACGCACGCAAGGCGGTACGAACGCATGGAGATATCGTTATCTCCAATCCGGATATGTTGCATCAGGGTATCTTGCCGCATCACACCAAATGGGCGCAGTTCTTCGAGAATCTGAAATTCGTAGTTATCGATGAGATGCACACCTACCGTGGCGTGTTCGGTTCGCATGTTGCGAATGTCATCCGCCGCCTGAGTCGTATCTGCGCGTTCTATGGTGCCAGGCCTACCTATATCTTTTGTTCCGCGACGATTGCCAATCCCGGTCAACTGGCCAGTGGGCTCCTCGGTGCGCCGATCTCGGTGATAGACCAGTCGGGAGCGCCGGCGGGCGAGAAGCATTTGTTGTTCTGGAACCCTCCATTGATCAACCCGGATCTGGGGCTGCGCGCGTCTGCGCGATCCCAGACCACGCGGATTGCCCGCAGCGCTATCAAATCAGGCCTCAAGACCATCGTGTTTGCCAATACGCGCTTGATGGTAGAGGTACTGACCAAATATTTGAAGGATGTGTTTGATAACGATCCACGGCAAGCGCCACGTATCGCTGCTTATCGCGGCGGCTATCTGCCGACGGAGCGGCGCGACACCGCAACCCGGCTACGTCGCGGACAACTCGACTGCGTCGTGGCAACCAATGCGCTGGAATTAGGCGTGGATATTGGTGGCCTCGATGTTTGCTTACTCAATGGTTTTCCGGGCACCATTGC
This sequence comes from Nitrosospira sp., assembly GCA_040006595.1. Taxonomy (GTDB): domain Bacteria; phylum Pseudomonadota; class Gammaproteobacteria; order Burkholderiales; family Nitrosomonadaceae; genus Nitrosospira. The sequence goes on along the minus strand of JBDTWQ010000107.1, from coordinate 1,403 downwards.
AGGCACATGGCAGCGACTGGGCCGGGCAGGACGACGCAACCGGCCTGCGCTGGGCGTGCTTATCGCAACCAGCGACCCCTTGGACCAATACATCATACGCAACCCTGAATTCTTTACCTCTGCTTCCCCCGAACACGGCTGCATCGATCCGGATCAGTTGTTGATTTTGATGGATCACATCCGCTGCGCTGCGTTTGAGTTACCGTTTCACAATAACGAAACTTTTGGCAAGGAGCCGCTCGCCGAGATGCTGGGTTATCTGGAAGCACAGGGCGTGCTGCACCATGAAGCGCAGCGGTGGCATTGGTTGACTGATAGTTATCCCGCCAATAGCGTCAGCTTGCGCTCCGTTGCAGATGGCAATTTTGTCGTAGTGGATGTGACCGGCGGAAAACAGAGCGTGATTGCTGAAGTCGATTATTCCAGCGCAGCATTGACCCTTTACGAAGGTGCAATCTATCTGATCCAGGCAAATCCCTGGCAAGTCGAAAAACTGGACTGGGAAGGACGAAAAGCCTTCGTGACCAGAACTCGCGCCGACTATTACACCGACGCGATAGACTATGCCAGATTAAAAATTCTCGACCGCTTCGAACAGGATCAGCAACCAGACGGGCTATGTGGCCGAGGCGAAGTGCATATGGTACGCCGCATCGCAGGTTACAAGAAGATACGCTACTACACGCATGAGAATGTGGGTTATGGTAAGGTAAGCCTGCCGGATAACGAAATGCACACTACGGCGGTCTGGTGGCAGGTTCATCCCGATGCATTGGGGGCCGCCTTTCAAGCTCGGTGGCAGGCGCTGGATGGTTTTCTCGGGGCGGCCTATGCCCTACATCACGTGGCGGCCTTGTTGACCCTATCTGAGCGACAAGACCTCGGAAGGGCCGTAGGCGATGGTGAAGGCACCTGGTTTGCCACTGTCGACCAGCATGGCCGGGGCAATCCAAAAACCATTTCTGGCGAAACAGTTGAGATCAATGACCGGCAATTCATTCCCACGGTTTTTTTATATGATAATTTCCCCGGCGGGATCGGCATCTCTACATCCCTGTATGATCTTCGCCATGAGGTTATTTCGAAGACCATTGCACTGGTAAAGGACTGCGGCTGTCAGTTCGGCTGTCCTTCATGTGTCGGCCCGATCCTCGCTTCCGATGAGAGCCGGGGCTATGCACCCAAGCAAGCCGCCCTCACCGTCCTGAGTCTGCTCTCGCAGAAGGACCAAACCCAGATTCTAGACATGGAAGCGCCATGACGTTGGCACAGCGTCTGGCTTTGCTCAAAGGCAAAACCCAATCTGCAAGCATGCCTCACCCCACAATGGATGAGATGCTCGCTGAAGAAAAGCCGCCCTTAAGCCTCCGCCTGGAACGACTTGGAGGAAGTAACCGAATCAC
>JBDTWQ010000106.1:0-4878 GCA_040006595.1 Nitrosospira sp. | reverse complement strand
CAACACGCGCCACGGAGGAGTTGCCAGAGATTCCTTAGGCGCATGTGCGTTATTAGCATATATTATTATTGTCACTATTGATTCTGATATATTGCGTCTCGTATCATACGCACTACAGTGGCATAAATTGAGGACAAACTATGCCCCACACGTTGAAAGAACAAGAAATTTCCATGCTGCGCGCCGAAATTGAAATGTTGATGGGCGAGCGTCAGGGTTTGCTCAAAACTACCGGTGCGGCAGCGGTATTTATCGCCAATCTGGACAGTGACGCGTTGCCGGAAGGTTCTTATGAAGCGGCGGAGATGCTATCCAACTGCTTGAATGATCTTACCGAAGAAACCCTGCGAGATGCGCTGGAGAAAGTAAGAGCGGAGTTGGCCGCTGATGAATGAGTTTAATACAATCGCCATCGTCCGCTAAGGTTGGCCTAATTTTGACTGGAGGCGGAGCTAGAGCCGCGTATCAGGTTGGGGTATTACAAGCCATCGCTGCCATGTTGCCGGAGGGAACGCGCAATCCTTTTCCTGTCATTTGCGGCACTTCCGCTGGCGCAGTTAATGCTGCCAGTCTTGCGCTTTCCGCTCGGAACTTTCATGAAGGGGTGCGGCAACTATCGGCGGTGTGGGAGAATGCTCATGTCAACCAAGCTTACCGCGCCGATCCCGTCGGTGTGTTTGGAAACGTCGTGCGCTGGTTAGCTTCGCTACTGCTGGGCGGATTAGGAAAGCGTAATGCGGTTTCCATGCTGGACAATTCGCCGCTTGTTCAACTGCTGGAGCGTAGTTTGCCGCTCCGTGGCATTCAAAGAAGTATCGAGACAGGTGCCTTGCATGCTCTGGGTATTACCGCTTGGGGCTACACTTCTGGACAATCGGTTACATTTTATCAGGGCGCGGGTAGCATCGCGCCTTGGAGACGAGAACGTCGTATTGGTATCCCGGCGCGTATCGGGATTGAACACCTGATGGCATCTTCCGCAATACCACTTCTTTTTCCAGCAACAAGGCTTAATCGTGAATATTTTGGTGACGGCTCCATGCGTCAGCTTGCACCCATCAGCCCAGCGCTGCATCTCGGTGCGGAACGGGTGCTGGTAATAGGCGTGCGCAAAACCGTCGATACGCAACCTGAGCGCGTCAGGGTAGACAGTTATCCGACATTGGCACAGATAGGAGGGCACATTATGGGCAGCATTTTTTTGGATAGCCTGGATGTAGACCTGGAACGCCTGCAACGTATCAACAACACGCTTCGAATGATTCCGGAAGAGAAGCTGAAAGATAACAACATGCCTCTACGCCAGGTGGAATCAATGGTGATTTCTCCTAGTGTGGAAATCAACAGGATTGCAGAACTGCACGCCCATACGCTGCCGCGTACCATACGTTTTTTTTATCGTGCCATTGGAGCGTTGAGGCGCGATGGCGCGGCACTTCTGAGTTATGTTCTATTTGAGGAACCTTTCTGTCGCGCGCTAATCGAGCTGGGTTATGAGGATACGATGCCGCGCAGATCCCAAATTCTGCAGTTTATCGGAGCTGAAGCAAAGGGCCGAACGGACGCTAGTATAATCCCGTAACGATCCAGTCAAGATAAGATTCAACTTTCTTATCTGTCATTTCCCGAAATCACCTCATTTTCAGAGATTATTTATGGATGTCACCGATCCCCAGTTCTGGGTCGCGGTATTGCAAATCATCGCTATTGATATTGTACTGGGTGGAGACAATGCGGTCGTCATTGCGCTCGCTTGCCGACGCCTGCCAGAGAAGCAACGAAATCTGGGTATTTTCTGGGGCGTGTTTGGCGCCATTGGCCTACGAGTAGTATTGATTTTTTTCGCGCTCACCCTGCTCGCAATTCCATTCCTCAAAATCGTAGCCGCATTGCTGTTGTTGTGGATCGGCATCAAGCTGCTTCAGCCTGAGCCCCAAAGTAATGGGCACCAGATCGACGCTAGCACAACATTGCCGGGTGCGATCAAGACCATCATTATCGCCGATGCCGTGATGAGCCTCGATAACGTCATCGCTATCGCGGGCGCTGCCAAGGACAGTATTGGTCTGGTCATTTTTGGTTTGGTAGTGAGTGTGCCCATTATTGTCTGGGGCAGTAAATTGGTAATGAAACTTATGGATCGTTTTCCCATCGTCATCGTCATCGGCGCCGGTTTGCTCGGCTGGATCGCTGGGGATATGAGCGTTACCGACGCCTTCACCAAGGAATGGGTTAATGTCAATGCGGCCTTTTTACATTGGTTTGTTCCAATCTTCGGAGCATTGCTGGTCGTGATTATCGGCAAACGGCTTGCGGCGAGGACGCAGGCAAAAATGGCGCCTATTATTGATCTGGCGAATGACATAAATAAACGCTTATAGTCGCCGCAGATATATTGCCGTATCAAGGAGAAATACAATGTTGAAATTCCTGTTGCCGGTGGATGGTTCCGATACCTCCAATAAAGCGGTTGCCGGATTTATTAAACTGCTCGATTGGTACAAGGAAGTGCCAGAGATTCATTTGTTAAACGTGCAGTTTCCACAGCGCGGAAACGTAAACTGGTTTATCGACAAAGAAAGCATCAACCTGTATCACCAGGAAGAAGGTATGAAGGTATTACAAGCCGCACGGAGGTCGCTGGATCAGGCGGGCATTGCCTGCCAGCTTCACATCACCGTAGGGGATCCGGAGGAAATGATCATACGTTACGCGAAAGAGATGGATTGCGACCAAATAGTCATGGGGCCGCGCGGGCTTGGGACAGTGAAAGGTTTATTGCTAGGTTCAGTAGCCAACAAGGTAATGCAGCTTTCGAGCATGCCGGTGCTACTGATCAAATGAGAGTTTAAGGGCAAGTATTGGACAGCACAGGTTTTAATCAAAAGGAGTTTTATCAAGATGGAGCGGGATCAAAAAGGTTTAACTTTGATCGAAACGATGATGGTGTTCGCGATTATTGGTATCCTGGCGACAATCGCAATCCCACCAGCATATCAGGCTTACGAGGATTCCGTGGCCCGAGAACAAGTAACTGAAGCGATCAGTCTGCTAAATGCAGCAAAAGTCCCTATTGCCGAGTTTTACGCCGACAAGGGAAGATGGCCGACAAAACCGGAGTTCGACAATCTGGTAGCTACTCAGACGGGAAAGTATATTGCCAACCTCGCACCTTTATCCCTTGCTTCCGGTTTTCAGGTGACGGCGACGTTTAAGAATAGCGGGGTTAGTTCAGGCCTCTTGAAGGAAGGAGCTGGAAGGACCCTGGTGGTGGCGACAAAAGATGGCGTGCTATGGGTTTGCAACGATAATAGCGATCCTGCCACCGGTGTTCCGGGTCTTATTGCAGGCAACGTTCTGGCTCAACATCGTCCTCAGGCTTGTAAATAGCGAGGCCGAGGTAACGACGCTTTCGTGCCTGACAAATAGCTATGACTATAAAATATGCCCACCATGAAATTCATTAGACAATTGACCGCTACCCCTTAAGGCTTATAATCACCACATGTTCATTCGCGTCTCATCGAATTGGACCGGGATGTACCGGTTCAGCTCACCTAAAATTTATCGGCCATCAGCCGTCCCGGTTTTAAATTCGGAAGAGAAAGGGAAGAAAAATAAAACAGGAACAGAGTAGGAACAGGAGCCAGCCCATGGTGCTCATCCGCAAGTTCCGTTGCACGATCAGAGAACCGGAAAAAAATATATGAACGAATATACTGACCAAATATCAGGATACTTTAATCAAGTACCCATGTGGCCTTTAGTTTTGCTCGGCTTGGCAATCGTTATCTCTGGAATTTATGAGCTGTTCCACCGTAAACGCCTCGCTGACGCCGCCAATGATTTTCGTTCAGCTATCCTCTCTACGCTCTCCGGTCTGTACCCTGAACCAACTAACTGGCCTAAAAGCATAGACACATACCTTTGCGCCAGATTGCCCGTGATGCAGGAAATTATTGAAGACTTCAAGCCTAATGTCCGCCAGGAGAGCCTGCCGGCCTATAATAGGGATTGGGATAACTATAGCCAGTTCTGTCGCGCTGAGGTGACTGACGATAAATGTACCGCTGCAGAACGGAATCCCGGAAATGAGCTAGACCCGAAAAAAATTTTTCATGGTCTTGTCTCCAATCTCTTACGTCACGCAAGCTGAGCCTTTGTTGAATTGAATGTGATATAGATTAATCCAGAAAACCGCTACGGTTAAACCTGGCACGCTGCCAGGATTCCGTGCTGAAGAGATCAAGCCGATTTGGGTAATGGTTTTTCTTTTGACGACGATAAATAGCAGCATCCGTCAACCGCTGGTCATGAGCTACGTTATTGGCATGACAAAAAAAAGGGAAGGAAACGTAGAGGAACTCCGTTTTATTAACCGATTAATATTCATGTTGAAACTTTGGAGAAGAAAATGAGCAAACTTTTATCCGTCCTGGCAATAGCTTTCGCAACCATCTTCAGCTTCAATGCTATGGCCGAACAACATAGTGGCCATGGTGTTCATGGCTCCCACGCATCAAAAGCCCACGGCGAAAAAGCGAAGGCGCACGCCGAGAAAGATGAAGCGCATGCCAAGGATGCGAAGGTACATGCTGAGAAAGATTCGTTCCATGCCAAGGAAGCAAAGGCGCACGCGGAGAAAGACGAAGCTCATGCCAAGAAAGCAAGAGCTCACGCCGAAAAAGACGAGAAAAAGTAATCCGGCTCGTTGCCCTTCTACGGAAAGGCAGAACCTGGTTCTGCCTTTCTTTCTGACTGTTCTATTTTTCCGATATTTTAACAATACCAGCCACAGCGACGCTGAGTTAGTACCAGCAACCATGATCGCTTCAACCTAAATCCGAACTGTAGCGAACTCACCAAAGGGTGAAGATC
>JBDTWQ010000105.1:0-3588 GCA_040006595.1 Nitrosospira sp. | reverse complement strand
TGGCGGATATGATCGGCAAGTTTTTTCATGCGCTCGTCGAAGCGCACAAAATCCTTGCCAAGCCTGGAAAGCTCGTGCTTGATGATGTGCACCTGCTCGCGGGTTTCCATATCCTTCAGTACCGCGCGTGCGGTATTCAGCACCGCCATCAGGGTGGTGGGCGAGACTATCCAGACCTGCTTCTGCATGGCGTAATCCACCACGTCGTAATGATAAGCATGGATTTCTGCGAAAACTGCTTCGGCCGGGACGAACATCACCGCGCCGTCACAGGTTTCCGGTGGCAGAATATATTTGCTGGCAATGTCATCCACATGTTTCTTCACGTCGATCTTGAATTGTTTTTGTGCCAATGTCCGGCTGGCATCATCCGCGTTCCGGTCGAACATGCGATGAAAATTTTCCAACGGGAATTTTGAATCGACCGCGACCATGCCAGTCGGCGGCGGCAACCGCAATACACAATCGACGCGGCTGCCGTTGGAAAGCGTGTGCTGCATTGTAAATGCAGACGCAGGTAAAACATTGCGCACCAGCGCCTCCAACTGCACCTCCCCGAATGCGCCGCGTGAGCGTTTGTCGCCTAGAAGCTCCTGCAGACTCACCATGTTGGTAGTGAGACTGTCAATTTTTTTCTGTGCCTCGTCGATGGTAGCAAGCCGCGTCATGACGCTGGTAAATGTTTCGTTGGTTTTTTTGAATCCTTCGTCCAGACGTTCGGTCACATGGCCGCTGATCTGATCAAGCCTCGCTTCTACCGTTTCGCGTAACTGCTCGGAAGTTTTACCGAGCGCCTCGGATAGCCTGTCACCCTGTTTAAACAGCCCCTCATGCAAATCCTTGAGCATGTCACGGTGCTTATCCTCCATCATCCTTGCCTGTTGCGCCAACAGTTCGCGTACCAAAGTCGAAAGCATGCCAAGCCTGATCACCAGAAAAGCCATGGTTACAAGCAGTACGGCAGCGGCAGTAATAATTAACGGGGTTCCGGACATGTTGTAAAGTATACCGGAGAATGCGGCTGAATTCCCGGACGTGAATCGCTCAAGAAAACACCATTTGCGGCAAAGACTATAATCTGATTGCCAAGCCGCTATGCGGTCAACCGTTTCATTTTCCTGGGAGATATAATGGATAAAGGCGTCTGTGTAGTAGTGGGTGTCGGTCCTGGTAACGGCACCGCGATCGGTGCCCGGTTTGCCGCGGATGGCTATCGCGTAGCGCTTTGCGCCCGTAACGAGATGAGGTTGAATGAAATTGCGAAGAAGATCAAGGGTTCCAGCGCATTCTCCTACGATGTCAGGAATACGGAAGCCGCGCCCGAAGTCTTCGCTCAAATCCGCCAGCAGCTCGGTCCGGTAAATGTCCTGGTATACAACGCCGGCGCAGGCGCTTTTGCCAATATCGACGACGCTACGCTGGAAAGTTTTCAGGATGCCTGGGAGATCAATTGCAGGGGACTGTTTTGCACGGTAAAGGAGGTACTTCCCGATATGCGAGCCGCCGGAATCGGCCATATCGTAATTATTGGTGCTACCGCCTCGATTAAAGGCGGCGCCAACTTCGTCCCTTTCGCGTCTGCAAAGGCGGGCCAGCGGGGCCTCGCACAATCATTGGCAAGATATCTCGGGCCGGAAAAAATTCATGTCAGCTACGTGATTCTCGACGGAGTCGTGAATTTGCCGCGAACCAGGCAGCAGATGCCTGATAAGCTGGACGAATTCTTCATGGAACCCTCCCAGATAGCGGAATCCGTTTACTTTCTCACGCAGCAGCCGCCGCAAGCCTGGACATTCGAACTTGATCTTCGGCCTTTCGGGGAGAAATGGTGATGGCGTTGCTTGATCATGCGGGAAAGCTGACGGCTCATGGCCGGTCCCGACTTCGCGCGGACGTTGGCATTAATACCATATTGGAGCGAACTGAAACATGACCAGGCCGGAAGAACTTGTATTCCTGTTCGATGTGGACAATACGCTGCTGGATAACGACCGTGTGATTGAGGATTTAAGGGACCATCTTGTACATGAGTTCGGCTGCGAGAGCAGCGATCTCTACTGGACCCTATTCGAGTCGCTACGAACCGAACTGGGCTATGCCGATTATCTGGGGGCATTGCAACGATACCGAATCAGCAACATCAACAATCCAGACTTGCTGCTCATGTCTGGATTCCTGCTTGAATACCCGTTTGCCGACCGCCTTTATGCCAACGCGATCGACGCGCTTTCGCACGCCCGCCGATGGGGGCAGACGGTTATCCTGTCGGATGGCGACGTCGTGTTTCAGCCTCGCAAGATCCAGCGCTCGGGATTGTGGGAAGCGGTCGAAGGCCGGGTGCTGATCTACATTCACAAGGAAAAAATGCTGCACGCCATAGAGGCACGATATCCGGCCCGCCATTATGTGATGGTGGATGACAAGCTGCGTATTCTGGCAGCGATGAAAGACAATATGGGAGCGCGTTTGAGTACCGTTTTCCCCCGCCAGGGGCATTACGCGCACGATCCCGAGAACGCCGTTTTATATCCGCCGGCCGATATCACACTTGAGTGCATTGGTGATTTAGTTCATTACGATTTCAACCGACTGTTCAAGTAATTCCATAAGAAATTCGAGTCAGCGGGGTCCCGCCGGAAATCCAGACGACCTCCGGCAGCATTACCCCAGCCTTTTTGCTTATCTCACGGATGTGGGGCTGTACCGTTGGCTGTCCATTTGATGCCTCTGCCACCTGCTCTGACGTTGCCTCGTGCGAGTCTGGGAATCCTGGGAATCAACCTCTTGAATCTGTCTATTTTTCTTCTCAGACTGTTCCTTGCGGGCTTTTCTCCCCACCCGGCGTCTGTCCTCCGTAGCTTTCTGCTGCGGGTCCCATGGCCTCGCCTCCCATGGCTTCGTCTGACTCTCTTCCTTCCCCTGCTCCCACGGCCTCACCTCCCAAGGCCTCGTCTGACTATTCGCCTGCCCCCGCTGCTGCCCTCGTTGTCTCGTCCGGCTATCTTCCTTGCCTTGCAGCCCTGGTTGTTTCGATTGATTCTTATCCGGCCCCGGCTGCCTCGGAAAAAGATCTTCATATGCCAGGGCGGGCCGAAAACCTGGCACAGCAAGGAAGACAAGTGCTATCCAGAACGTTTTCATGGTTATGCTCCTTTACTATTAATGTTCAGCTCCGTTCACATCTGAAAATCCGAATATCGGCTCCGGAAAGCCGGCGGATAACCTTGTTTATTTAAAATTCACTTATCAGCAACGGTAGCCATTGCATCCGGAGGATAGCTGATCTTCAAGCCATCCGTTCTTGCCCACGGCGTCATCAAATGCAACTTTCGTCCTTTGGTACTGATGATGTCTTCTACCCGCATACCGCGCAAAGTAAGTGCATCGGCGATCAACGAACGATGGCAGCGCCATGGAACCGCTTCGGCGCACATCAGCGCACAGCGTTCGTGCGCGGCAAGTTCCATGACATTCTGCACATTCATCGCGAATTCCGGCGTTTGCATATAGTCAGCATATCCGCGAAAAGACGCGTTGCGCCAAGCACCGTTGATCGAATCCTTATGGGCATGCCGCAGTCCGCCAAGC
>JBDTWQ010000104.1:0-3616 GCA_040006595.1 Nitrosospira sp. | reverse complement strand
GGGTTATGCCCCGGAAAGTGATCGAACGTTTATCCATGATTCGGAAGGGAAATACAGTTGAGTTTAGGGAGCCTTTGAATATCCCCCGATTTTGACACAACGTGCTCCATTGAGGATTTATGCAGAGGTTCTTAAAGGCCGACTGTGGTAATTAGGCCATTCCTCTGCACTCTCCCGTGACGGAAACTCAGCAGCGTATCAATTGATTCTTGCAGGGCATCTGGATATAGCCGAGCTTCCCGCAACCAGCAAATTCTCAGTGCGGGAGTTTGGCACCCAGTACATCTACATGCTCGATCTGCGGTGCTTCGGCGAGTAGGTCGTCGGCATTGGCCATAAGCGCGGCGGCGATCGGACAGGTGAGATGCGCGGACCGTCCTGCCTCCTCGTCAGGTCGGCTATGCGGATGGCACAACATTGTGTGCGCTTTTGCGCCGCAAGATCGATAGGGTGGTGAGCGAACTGCATGTAACTTACTGATCATTGTGGCAGTGAGTGCTTAGCCGGGCGTCCTATTGTTAAAATTACCCCTTCCATGGACCAGCCGATACAGCACCGGCAACACCAGCAGCGTCAATGCGGTGGAGGACAGAATGCCCCCAATTACCACTGTCGCGAGGGGTCGCTGCACTTCAGCGCCTGTTCCGGTAGCAAGGGCCATGGGGACGAATCCGAGAGCTGCCACCAGTGCCGTCATGAGCACCGGACGCAGCCTGGTGAGTGCGCCATCCTGAATGGCATCATCGAGAGTCATGCCTTTCGTCCGAAGATCCCGGATACATGCCAGCATGACCAGGCCGTTTAATACTGCCACCCCCGATAAAGCGATAAATCCTACCCCGGCAGAAATGGACAAGGGGATGTCGCGCAACCATAGTGCCAATACTCCACCGCTGAGCGCAAACGGCACTCCGGTAAACATCAGCAGGCCGTCCCGAAAGTTTCCGAACATGGAATAAAGCAGGACGAAGATCAATCCAAGCGCCAGCGGAATCACAATCTGGAGGCGCTGTGCGGCTGAAATCAGCTGCTCGAATTGCCCACCCCAAGTCACCCAATAGCCGGGCGGGATCTGTACTCTCTCCGCGACAAGCGCTTCTGCCTCCTCGACAAAGGAGCCAAGATCCCGGCCCCGCACGTTAGCGGTAACAACTGCCCTGCGTTTGCCATCTTCGCGGCTTACCTGATTGGGGCCCTGGACCAGTTCAAAATTGGCCACTTCGCCCAATGTAATGTAGGCAGCGACACCGGCCAAGGCGGGAAACGCCCCACCAGCAGCGATATTCGAAGCGGGGAGGCTGATAGGCAAACGCTTGAGCACTTCTATATCGCCGCGTAATTGCTCCGGCAACCGGACTTGCAGTTCGAAGCGGCGATCTCCCTCATAAATAAGACCACTGGTTCTTCCCCCGACGGAGATAGCGACAGCATCCTGCACATCGATTGCGTTTAAACCATAGCGTGCCATTTTTGCGCGATCCATTTGAATGGAAAGCACAGGTAAGCCAGTGAGCTGTTCCATCCTCACGTCCGCAGCACCAGGTATGGTATCCAGAACTTTCTCGATCTGCTCCCCTACAGCAAGCAGGGTATCCATGTCGTCGCCGAACACTTTTACCGCGACATCTGCACGCACACCCGATAGCAATTCATTGAAGCGCATTTGTATCGGTTGGGTGAACTCGTAATTGTTACCCGGTATTTGTCGCACAGCCTTTTCAATTGCAGCTACCAATTCTGCCTTGGTATGATGCGGCCCCGCCCATTCCGATGAGGGCTTGAGAATGACGAAGATGTCCGCAACACTCGGCGGCATCGGGTCGGTTGCGATCTCGGCAGTTCCGATCTTGGCGAAAGCCCTGTCGACTTCGGGAAATGCCTTGATAGTTTTCTCCAGTTCATTCTGCATTTCGATAGCCGTTGTCAGGCTCGTGCCGGGAATACGAATCGCATGCAGCGCGATATCCCCTTCGTCGAGGCTGGGTACAAATTCGCTGCCCATCCGTGTAGTCAACAGTCCGGATAATACCAAGATCACCACCGCGAGCGTAACCGTCAGGCCTTTGTTACGCATTGCAGCGGCGAGCATGGGTAAATAAATTTTCCTTGCCCAGGCCACTGCAGGACTCTCTTTTTCTGCTACCTTGCCAGAGAGAAAAAGTGCAATCGCTGCCGGAACGAATGTTACCGAAAGAATCATGGCCCCCACCAGCGCGATCACCACCGTGAAAGCCATGGGATGGAACATCTTTCCTTCCACTCCCGAGAGCGCGAAGATGGGCAGGTAGACCACCATGATAATCAGCTCGCCATAGATGAGAACTCGCCGTGCCTCCCTGGATGCATCGAAGACGACTGTAAAACGCTCTGCAGGGGTTAATATTCTTCCCAGCCGCGCCTGCTCATGGGCCAGACGCCGGATACTGTTTTCGACAATGACAATGGCGCCATCCACAATGAGACCGAAATCAAGCGCGCCCAGGCTCATCAGATTGGCGCTGACATGGTTAGCCACCATACCGGTGAAGGTAAACAACATCGACAGTGGAATAACAAACGCGGTAATCAGCGCCGCGCGCAAATTGCCAAGGAACAGAAACAACACCACAATTACCAGTGCAGCACCCTCAAACAAATTGGTCGCGACGGTGCGAATAGTTTTGTCTACCAGGTTGGTACGGTCATAGACCGGGGCCGCAACCACGCCTTCCGGTAGATTGCGATTGATCTCCGCCAGTTTTTTGGCGGCCGCGTGAGAGACGGTTCGACTATTTTCGCCGATCAGCATCAGCGCCGTGCCCAGCACCACCTCTTCACCATTCTGCGTAGCCGCACCCGTGCGTAGCTCCTTGCCGATAATCACATCGGCGACGTCTCTGACGCGTATCGGCACTCCTTGGCGGCTACCCAGAATAATGTCGCCAATTTCGTCGAGGTTCATCACCTGTCCAGGCACTCGAACCAAGTTCTGTTCGCCGCTTTTTTCGATATAGCCCGCGCCGACAAGTAGATTGTTGCGCTCCAGGGCGACGACCACATCTTGCAAGGTCAACCCAAAAGAGATCAATTTTTCGGGGTAGGGCGTGACGTGGAACTGCTTGACGAAGCCGCCGATCGCATTAACCTCGGTCACACCCTTAACCGTGCGCATCTGGGGCCTGATGATCCAGTCCTGAATTTCACGCAAATCGGTCGTGTTATAGACTGTGTCATCCGCTTTCCGCGCGCCTTCCGCGGCGTCGATGGTCCACATGAAGATCTCGCCCAGACCGGTAGAGATCGGCCCCATGGCGGGTACGATACCGACAGGCAACTTGCCTTTTGCTTCCTGAATCCGCTGGTTTACCAACTGGCGGGCGAAGTAGATATCCGTGCCGTCATCAAAAATCACTGTCACCTGCGATAGTCCATAACGCGAAATGGAGCGGGTATGGTGGAGGTGGGGAATCCCGGCCATGACCGTCTCGATCGGAAAGGTCACGCGCTGTTCCGCTTCCACCGGTGAATAACCCGGTGCCAGGGTATTTATTTGCACCTGCACATTGGTAATGTCCGGCACGGCGTCAATGGGCAGCTTCTGGTAGCTGTAGATTCCAAGCATGGCCATTCCTAATAC
>JBDTWQ010000103.1:0-2338 GCA_040006595.1 Nitrosospira sp. | reverse complement strand
GCCGAAGCCCATGCTCATTCACCCGCAGTTCGACCCCATTGCCATCCATCTTGGTCCTCTTGCCGTCCGATGGTATGGACTCATGTATCTCCTGGGATTTGCGCTTTTCATACTGTTGGGACGCTACCGCATCAAACATAATCCCCATGGAGCATTCACCAACAGTATGCTCGACGATATGCTGTTTTACGGTGTGCTGGGAGTAATATTGGGCGGCCGGTTGGGGCATGTGTTATTTTATCAGTTCGGTTATTATCTCCAGCACCCGCTTGAAATCTTTGCAGTGTGGCAAGGGGGAATGTCATTTCACGGCGGTTTTCTTGGCGTTATTACTGCAATGGCGCTGCTGGCGCGGAAATATAAATTGCAGTGGCTGGCTGTGACAGATTTTATTGCACCGCTGGTCCCGTTGGGGCTGGGGGCTGGTCGCATCGGTAATTTTATAAATGCCGAGCTGTGGGGGCGTCCAACCGATGTGTCCTGGGGTATGATTTTTCCCCATGTGGACGATCTTCCGCGTCATCCTTCCCAGCTTTATGAATTTGCGCTGGAGGGGTTGGTCTTTTTTGCATTGCTGTGGATTTATTCGGCTAAACCGAGACCGGTAGGAGCGGTCTCTGGCATGTTCCTTATCGGTTATGGCGTATTCCGCTCGGTTGCTGAATTTTTCCGTGAGCCGGAGGATGGCTTCATGGGCGTGCTGACGCTAGGTATCAGCATGGGCCAATGGCTTTCGCTACCGATGATTGCAGTAGGCATGGTTATGCTGGTTTGGGCTCATCGTGAGCGGCGCATACCGGATACGCCACATCATCAGCCAAATAGGCCGAGGAACAAGGCAGTAAAACGAGATCGGAAGTAGAATTTTTCATGTCCTTACGCCATTCCTACACTGTTATCGCCCCGCTTTACGATGCGTTGCTCGCGACTGCAGCCACTGGTGTGCGCGCGGCAAGCCTCGGACAGTTGCCGCAGCGAGGCGGTCTCAACATCCTCATCAGTGGCATCGGTTCCGGGCTGGATCTGCCCCATCTTTCGCCAAACCATAGTTATACCGGCCTGGATCTTACCGCCGCCATGTTAAATCGCGCAAAACCCCGCATTGGAGGTCTTCGCTTGAATCTCGTCCAGGGTGATGGTATGGCGCTGCCATTTGCGAGCAAACATTTTGACCATGCGGTGCTACATTTGATTTTGGCGATAGTTCCGGATGCGCGAGCCTGTTTGCGGGAAACCGCACGCGTGCTGAAACCCGGCGGAAGCGTACTGATACTCGACAAGTTTCTCAAGCCGGGCGAAACTGCGTGGATCAGACGGACGTTGAATCTACTGTCGAAGCATATCGTTACCCGGCTGGATGTGGTGTTTGAAGAGGTGCTGGCAAGCGTTCCGGAACTGAAACTGGAAAGAGATGTGCCGGTATTGGCAGGGGGATGGTTTCGTAGTATCCGCTTGGTCAAGATTGAATAGATTGAATATATGCCGAATGCAATCCCGGGCGCGATCGTTATGTATGAACTCCTGGTCTTGGGAGGAATTCGCCAGCCTGCCGGAGCGAAATTTACTGAAGGCTCTCATGTGCCGCCTATATATCCTCGTTTTTGCTATTGCCCTTACCATTCCGTCATTTATCCCGGGAACCATCGCATGCGCATGGGCGCTTGACGTGAAAAGCCCTGGTGCGGAGTGGACTGAGGCCTATCGCAGCAGAGAGCTTGTCATCTTCACGAAAGACATAAAAGAGGGACGCAAGATTGTGGCCATTTCCGAAATGGAGGCTCCGCCGGAGCTCGTTTTTAACGTCGTCGGCGACTTCGAACACTACCGGGATTTCATGCCTTATGTAAAGGAATCACGCGTGCTTAGCCGCAGGGATGATGGCGAGATTATTACTTACGCGCGCATTGCGCCGCCGTTCGTGAGCGAGCGCGACTACCCGCTCAAGGTCAGGATGACGCGCGGCATGCCCTCGAACGGCGGCATATTCAAGATTGGGTGGAAGGCCGTCCCCGATGCGCAGCCGGAAGTCAAGGGTGTAGTGCGGGTCAAGCTTAACGAAGGCTCATGGCTGGTGGAACCGCTCGAAGGCGGCATGCGCACGCGACTCACCTACACGCTGCTGACGAATCCTGGCGGCCTGATTCCGGATTTTGTCGTTAATATGTCAAATACAGTTGCAATCCCCGAACTCTTTGAGTCTGTGAGGAAACGCTCGGCTGAGAAAGCGGCTGCGGCGAAGTAAGCAGACTATCAAAACCATGCATAAGCATGCTCGGAAAATATGCGATCCGGTGCTCCGGTTCTGTTCAATACGTTTACAAGAGGTGATCCATGGCAA
>JBDTWQ010000102.1:0-1525 GCA_040006595.1 Nitrosospira sp. | reverse complement strand
AGCCAGCAAAAATTGACGGTCATAGGACTGTGCACTACAAACAGCAACCTTCATTTAGACTCCTTATTGGCTCCGCTCGCGCCCCGCACGGAACAATCAGTGCTGAATGCCTCAGCCGGACTTTGGGGAAGGCTGCCTTATCCGCAGCAGCCCGATTGTGCCTGAACCGGCGGGCATTTAACTGTCCCGAAGGAACAAAAGACGCAGCAGTCCCCGGGACGGGGACGCAGCAGTGTCTTGCAGCCGTTGCACTCATAAAAGAACTGACAGGCATCCGCCGGCATGATCTCTCGTTTGCTATATCCGCAATAGGGGCACGTCAGCACCGATTCCAGGATAGGAATGCGATGAGTCACGAAAGATTTCCCTGGATAAGCAAGATACCCATGCAGTCACGCAGGTGACTCCTCAGGAATCTTGCTGAGAATTGCATTACAGGTTCCATGGCTGGAGTTTTGCCAAAGGATATTTCATAATAGCCCCGGTCTTTAAACTATGCCTTAGTCAAATGTTGATCCGGCCAAAACAGGAGCATAGTACACCTGTCTCCCTTTTTATAACGTAATAGCCGGATCTGTAGTTAACCGCTTGATATCCCCGCCACTGAGAATGTCGATGCCTGACAGCTTGTTGCAGGTGCGACGGCCCTGACAGGCTTTCTTATGAATATGACAGGCCTTGCAAACAGCACTAAACTGACAATTTTTACGTTGGCGAGCGGCCGTTCCGGCACAAGTTATCTGGCTGATTTTTTCGCTAAAAATGTGCAACAGTGTTATAGCACGCACGAACCCTATTTAATTCCGGGAAATCCGGTGCTGTTTGGCAAGCCCATAGACTGGAACACACATTATAACGATAGCGCATTATTGCCAGTGCTGGAGCGCAAATGCTCTTTTATCGCCCACCGCAAAGCGCCGGTGTATTTTGAATCCAATCATGCGTTTCTGAAAGCATTCAATCGCCATGCGGGGGCATTATTGAATAATGCCGGTTTTATTCATCTTGTGCGTCATCCGGCAATGGTGGCCAAAAGTGAGCTGCTGCGTGAGCAGATGATACGCAAGGCGCATATCCCTTTTGTAGATTACACCAGTGATGCCGGTGAGCGTTATTTCCGCTGGGCATTAACCGGAAAGGAAGAGATCTTTCAGTATTATGCGAGGCACACATTAAGCCGATTCCAGTTTTATCTGCTGCAATGGATTGAAATTGAATATCGGGCGATGCAATTGATTAAACAGAATCAGTGGCAAGATCGTGTGTTTTTTATAGATGTGGATGCACAATTAAAAGATGAAGCAGTATTAAAACAACTGCTTGATTTTTTCGATATACCCCACAAGCCTCGTTTCAATATGAATTTACACCGAAACAAAACCCCGTTTGTCGGCCCCACGGTGATTACCGCCCAGGATGAGCTGGAAATGCAATGGATAATGCAAAATTTGCCCGATACTTATAAAGCGATGTTAAAAGGCGAACCTTATTCAAAGTGTTCAGGCTGGGAAGCCTTCCGCCAGTA
>JBDTWQ010000101.1:0-3231 GCA_040006595.1 Nitrosospira sp. | reverse complement strand
TCCGGTGGCGCTTCCAGTCAGTTTGCCATGGTGCCAATGAATCTGCTGCGCGGCAAGAAAAGCGCCGATTACGTCAACACTGGCGAGTGGTCCAAAAAAGCCATCAAGGAAGCGAAGAGATACGGCGCCGTGAATATAGTGGCCTCATCCGAAGATGCGAATTTCACGTATGTGCCGCCGCAAGATACCTGGAATGTGGATCCGGACGCCGCCTATTTGCATTACACGCCCAATGAGACCATCGGCGGGGTGGAATTCAACTGGATTCCTGACTTGGCGCAGGTAAATGGCGATGTGCCGCTGGTAGCGGACATTTCCTCGACCTTTATGTCACGCCCGCTGGATATAACCCGATTCGGATTGATTTATGCCGGAGCACAAAAAAACATGGGCCCCGCGGGATTGACCGTGGTCATTGTGCGTGAGGACTTGCTGGGCGCAACCGTGCCGGGTACCCCCACCATGTTCGACTACAAAATACATGCTGATAATGATTCCATGTATAACACACCGCCAACCTACCCAATGTATATCGCCGGACTGGTATTCGAGTGGTTGAAGAAAAAAGGTGGATTGGCGGCAATGGAGAAAATCAACATCGCCAAGGCCAAACTGTTGTATGACTTGTTCGATACTACCGATTTTTATCACTGCCCGGTCGCCCGGCCTGATCGCTCGCGCATGAACGTGCCCTTCACGTTGAAAAATCCGGCACTTGATGACGAGTTTCTGAAACAAGCCAGGATGCGCGGCTTGATCCAATTGAAGGGGCATCGCTCGGTAGGGGGAATGCGGGCTTCGATATACAACGCCATGCCGCTTGAGGGAGTAGCGGTTCTGGTGGAATTCATGAAAGAATTTGCAAGCAATCATGCCTGAACGCGCACATAAGGTTTTCCAGATACTCACCCTCAACCAGATTTCACCGCTGGGTCTGAAACATTTTGCCGCCAGCCACTATACGGTGGGCAACCATATAGTCGAGCCCGATGCAATCCTGGTCCGTTCGCATAACATGTTGCAGATGGATGTTCCGGCCAGCGTAAAAGCGATAGGCCGGGCAGGTGCAGGCACTAATAATGTTCCCGTAAAAGACATGAATCTGCGTGGTGTGCCGGTCTTCAATGCGCCTGGTGCAAATGCCAATGCGGTGAAGGAATTGGTGCTGGCTGGCTTATTGATGGCGTCGCGCAACCTGATCCCGGCGATTCGCTTCACGGAGGGCTTGCAGGGCGACAACGCCACCTTGCACAAATTAGCCGAAGACGGCAAGAAGCACTTCGCGGGAATTGAGTTGCCGGGGCGTACGCTGGGCATTATCGGTCTGGGCGCGGTAGGAAGACTGGTAGCCGATGCGGCCATTGGGCTTGGTATGAAAGTAATGGGCTACGACCCGGAAATTACCGTGGATGCAGCCTGGAGTCTGTCCGCGCAAGTCAAAAAAGCGGAAAGCATCGAAGACCTGCTGCACCACAGCGATTTTATAACCTTGCATGTCCCATTACTGGATGCAACACGCGGCCTGATTAATCACGAGCTTGTGCAAAGCATGAAGAAAGGCGCGATTCTGCTGAATTTCTCCCGTGACGGCATCATTGATGAGAATGCAGTACTGACGGGAATTGAGTCCGGCAAGATAAAATACTATGTTTGCGACTTTCCCAGTCAGATATTTCAGAATCACCCGGCGGTAATTACGTTGCCGCATCTGGGTGCATCGACGCTGGAAGCGGAAGAGAATTGCGCGGTAATGGTGGCGAACCAGATAATAGATTATCTTGAAAACGGCAACATCACGAATGCGGTCAATTTCCCCAATATAACGATGGAACGAGGATCTCCTTACCGCTTGGCGGTAGCCAATTCCAATGTGCCCAATATGCTGGGACAGATCTCCACCAACATGGCCAAGGCAGGTCTTAATATTCACAATATGGGCAATAAATCCCGTGGCGAAATGGCTTATACGCTGGTCGATGTGGACAGTCCTGTACCGCAAAAAACAATAGACGAGATTGCGGCAATCCACGGCGTATTAATGGTGCGCTATTTGCCGATACTGGCTGAATAATTACAGACAGAAAAAACTTATCCTTGAACCCAAGTCCGGCAGTTGCTTGCTCATTCTTCAGTTTAGCGCCATGATCCATGAAGACACTTTGCGCCCACTTGACCTTCACCTTTATGGTGAGCTCACTTCAACTACCGGATTAGGTTGATGACTCCCCAACTCAAACTGCTGCGCGACAAGATAGATGTAATTGACAGCGAGTTGCTCAAATTGATAAGCAAGCGCGCTGGTCTTGCGCGGGAGATCGGGCAAATCAAGAACGGCACGGCCTATCGTCCGGAGCGCGAAGCCCAGGTGCTGGCACGGCTGTGCGAATTGAATCCCGGGCCGCTGGCGAACGAACATATTGTGCGGTTGTTTACTGAAATCATGTCCCTGTGCCGCTCCATGGAAGAACCCTTGACAGTGGCATATCTAGGTCCACAAGGGACCTTTTCGGAAGAAGCCGCGTTGAAGCGTTTCGGCGGTGTAGTGACGACCCTGGCATGCAGCTCGATAGATGATGTGTTCCGTAAAGTGGAAGCGGGTGTGGCCGGATATGGAGTTGTACCGGTGGAGAATTCCACCGAAGGCGCAGTCGGCAGATCGCTCGATCTGCTGCTGCAAACCCCGTTAAAGGTATGCGGCGAAATAAAGCTGCCGATACATCAGCTTCTGCTCGCGCGGCATACCGATCTCTCTCGCATTGTTAAAATTTATTCTCATCCTCAGTCATTTTCTCAATGCCATGAGTGGCTTAACGCTAATTTGCCTCATTTGTCGGGCGAAGCCCGGATCAATGCAGCAAGCAATGCCGATGCGGCAAGATTGGCTGCGGGGGACGAAAACGCCGCAGCAGTGGCCGGCAAAAAGGCCGGGGAGGTATTCGGGCTCACCATCTGTGCCGAGAATATCGAGGATGACCCGAACAATACCACGCGCTTTCTGGTAATCGCCGCGCAGGAAGTCGCTGCTTCCGGCAAGGATAAGACATCGCTGGTTATGTCTGTCAAGAATCGTCCTGGCGCAATATACGAATTACTGGCTCCGTTGGCGAGGCATGGCGTAAGCATGAGCCGCCTGGAGTCTCGGCCTTCACGCGCCAGTCTATGGGAATACGTATTCTTTGTGGATATCGAGGGTCACAAGCAGGATGCAAAAATTGCGACGGCGCTGGAAGA
>JBDTWQ010000100.1:0-3346 GCA_040006595.1 Nitrosospira sp. | reverse complement strand
CTGCTAGTCATCGGCAATATCGTTCGGATCGTCCCATACCAGCAGCCGGATAGGCGTGGGATTGTAGGCATTGCATGGATTATTCAGCTGCGGGCAGTTCGAGATCAGTACCGCCACATCCATTTCCGCCCGCATCTCGACATATTTTCCAGGTGCCGATACACCATCCACAAAATCCAGACCACCATCTTCCGATACGGGCACATTCATGAAGAAATTGATGTTGCTGGGTAGATCACGCTTGCTCAAGCCGAGATGCTCACAAACGGGGTCATGCGCCAGCGCATGCAGAAAATTGTCACGGCAACTATGCATCGGGAATTTCTCCGGTGCATAGCGGACGGTATTGCTTTCCGCCGCACAGGCCCCGCCTATCGTGTCATGCCGTCCGCACGTATCCGCGACGATAGTAAGCATGACATTGCCACAGTTGGAATACAGTTTGCTGCCGGTGGTGAGATACAGCATGCTTTGACGGCGAATGGTATCGGTTGCACTGTATCGCTCCACCGAATGGGCCACGTTAAAAAATAATGTATCGACGGCCTGGTTACCCTCCATATCGACAATACGGAATACCTGCCCCTGCGTCACCAGTTTTACCCATGGCTCGCCTGCCGCACAGATTTCATCCACCACTGCCATTGCGGGATCGAGCCAGCTTTCAATAAGATTCGTGCTCATGCTGCACCTCCATGACAGCCATATAAATGCCGGGTATTTTGCAGTCCACGCACGTTCTCCGGAATGTGCGCGCACTCCTCAACCATCGAGGGTGGCGTCGCGAAAGCCGTCAGCCTGACTGCTCCGGGCTGGTATGTTTGCGCCGGATCAAGCGGATGTGGTGCTGCGGACAGCACCATCAACGTATCCATCTCGAAACTCAGATTCACATAATCATCAGCTTTGCTGTTGCCAGGATGAAATGTCAGTTTTCCTGATGAACTTGCGGTCACCTTGCTGAAGAAATTGATATTGGATACTACGTCACGCATACCCAGTCCCCACTTTCCCAGTTCGATCAGCATGCCATCCAGCCCGCTGCGAAACATCTTGTTGCGAAGCTCCTGATATCGTCCGTCGCCGTATTTACGGTGTATCAATTCGGCATCGCTCACCCCGCACACGGTGTCGTGCCAACCAGCCGTATCCGCCGTAATACAGCAGAAAATACGACCCATATCCGAGTGACATGCATGCCCCTTGGTCAGACGGAAGGTATGCTGCGACTTCAGCGTATCCGCCATGTTGTAGCGCTCCAGTTTCTCTTCCTGATTGAAAAACAGCACCGCGGCATTGGCGCCTCCTGTTACATCCATCAAACGTAGCGTTGTGCCCCGGCGCACGATGCCGGACCAATGGCAACCACCGGGGATGTTTTCTTCCCATAGAAATGTATCTGGATGGCTCATATTTTTCTCCTCATCAAATGAATCATTAAATCGGATCCCTGTATAGGAATTGCTGCCAATGCCCATCCGCCTCACATCGGCGCCACGTTTTTTGGCGTGGCCCTTTTGCGGCGCTCCGCGCGGATTTTTTTCATCGAAACATGCAGTGTGGTTACGCTCAGGATACTGCCCAACACCAGCGGTACCGCCCAGAGTTGCCACCAGGGAGCATGGGGCGCCACGGCGTAGGCACGTGGCCAGGCAATGTTGACAAATTCAAACACCGACCAGATGAAAGCCATCATATTGATCACTAATCCCCATACACCCAGCTTCAACTCGCCCAGTGCCGGATTCCATCGGCCTGTGAGGCGGCTATAGAGCCCTACTCCGGTAGTCATGGAGAACATGGCATAGAGCCCGCCAGTGCCAAAAGCTATGACGGTAGCAACCGCTCCATCATTCAATCCGAATAGCAATCCGAACCCAGCCAGCGATACGGTACAAATAATTGCATTGCGCGGAGTCTGATCAGCGGCCAGGCGACTTAGAAAAGCAGGCATATTTCCTTCACGGGCCATTGAGTAAACAATGCGCGACGTATATTTCACCACCGACGCGCCACAAGCAAGGAAAGCGACCATGACAATAGCCAGAAAAGGTTTTTCAGCCCATTCTCCGAAGCTGCTGGTGATCACGGGCGTAATCGGATCAGAGGAGGCACTCGTGTTTACCAGAGTGGCGTGATCAAAAGCCAACGTCAGCGCGGCAGAATTGAAGAGCACCACACTACCCACCATACATAAGGAAAAAAAGATCGCGCGCGGGACCATCCTTTTGGGTTCATGGGTTTCCTCCGCGATGGTGGAGCAGGCGTCAAAACCGATGAAGGCCCAACCCGCAATTGCTAGCGCTGCCAGAAAAGCGGCGGTCTCACCGGGCGCGGTGCCCGTGCCCAGATGCTGAAACAATTCGGAAAGCGGATTCTGCCGGAAGAAGAAAAACAGGAGCACGGCCACGCCAAGCGAGCCAACCACCTCGGCGTAAACTCCCAATGTAATAATCAGCTTGAAGACGTTAACATGGGCCAGATTGAGCAACGCACAGATCAGTAGAAACACTGCGCCCCACATCACTAATGAGGATCCTTGCCCACCCATCGATCCAAAAAAAATGGATAGCCAGACGCCCCCGGTATAGGCAGTGGTGGTTAGCATTGCGATAGTGGAACTGACGTAGATGACTCCGGCGTATTGTCCGGTGACGACGCCCCCAAGTTGTCGCGCCCACTTGTAAGCGCCGCCCGCAATGGGAAACTGAGAAGACAGCTCAGCGTAGACAGTAGCCACTAACAATTGCATTACCAGACAGATGATCAGCGCGGCAAACCAGCCGCCCCCCGTCACTGTAGTCTGCACACCAGTGATAGCGTAGAGCCCTACCACCGGCGAAACGACCGCAAAGCCAAGAGTAAAACTATTCCAGACGCTCATGCTGCGATTGAGTTTGTCGGAATGCGCGGGTGTAGCCGTAGCAACGGCAGGGGAAAACGTATCGTGACTTTCTTTCATTGACATGGCATCGCTCTCGAAACGCCAGCGGCAACGCTGCCCTGCCAATTACTTCCGGCATATTTGATGTCGGTGAAAGCGGTCCACGATAAGGTGTGCAGGGAGCTAGTCAGTCTCCAGACACCTGTGATCGCGAGAATATGGAAAAATTGAGAGAAGAAGTGCATGACGAAATCTCCTTGATCAGCGGGTAAATCCAAGAGTCAATGTATTGCGATACATTATCTCCCGGGCTTTTATCCCTCCGTGGAGCCTCGTCATGACGAAGCCGGAAACTCTCGGACCAGACGCCTCTTTTTTATAAGGGAGGCCGGAACCCTAGTTTCTCCTTAAATCAATCAAGCTACTCAATCGAGTTGCTTCGGCTGATTTCCATTGAAATTG
>JBDTWQ010000099.1:0-1634 GCA_040006595.1 Nitrosospira sp. | reverse complement strand
CATTCGAAGCGGCAGTGGCCGGCGGAATACCCATTATCAAGGCATTGCGCGAGGGGTTGACCGCCAACCGTATCGAATGGATTGCCGGAATTATCAACGGCACGAGTAATTTCATCCTTTCTGAAATGCGGGACAAAGGGCTGACGTTCGATACCGTTCTGAAGCAAGCGCAAAAGCTGGGTTATGCCGAAGCCGATCCCACTTTCGACATCGAGGGTATCGATGCCGCGCACAAACTCACCATCATGGCGTCCATCGCGTTTGGGATTCCCATGCAGTTCGACAAGGTTTATACCGAAGGCATCACAAAATTAACCCGTGAAGATATCCGTTATGCGGAGGAGCTGGGCTATCGCATCAAGCTGCTGGGCATTACCCGGCGCACTCCCAAAGGCATCGAACTCCGTGTTCATCCTACGTTGATACCCGCACGGCGCCTGATTGCCAATGTGGAGGGCGTGATGAACGCTATAGTGGTGAAAGGCGATGCGGTTGGTGCTACGCTGTATTATGGCGCTGGAGCTGGCGCCGAACCAACCGCCAGTTCCGTAGTGGCAGATCTGGTGGATGTCACCCGCATGCATACTGCTGATCCAAAGCACCGGGTTCCTCATCTGGCTTTCCAGCCTGATCTGCTATCGAATACCCCCATCCTGGCGATGGAAGAGGTAGAGACTTCCTATTATCTCCGGTTGCGGGTGATGGATAAACCGGGGGCACTGGCGGATATCACTCGCGTCCTCGCCGATCTTGGTATTTCTATTGATGCAATGGTACAGAAAGAACCCAGCGAGGGAGAAGATCAGGTAGATATCATCATGCTTACCCATTTGGCGGTAGAAAAGAATATTAATGCCGCTATCTCCAAAATCAAAAAACTGCCCCTGGTGACCGGAAAAGTGACACGCATCCGGCTCGAAGAATTGAATAGCAAATAATCTTAAAAAGTTCGCGATGTAGGTAAGCTGATTTGCCACCGGAGCGGGCAGCTCGGTTGGCGAGGCGTAAACAAAGAGTGTTTGGCGCAGTATAGTTTATGTAAGAGAATATTCTGCGTTCTTTTGTGGTGAAAAAAATGCGTTATATTTCTACTCGCGGCGGTATGCCGCCAAAAAAGTTTTCCAAAATTCTCCTCGCTGGTCTGGCTCCCGATGGTGGCTTGGCAATGCCCGAAACCTATCCGGAAATCGATCCAGCTCAGCTGGAGAAATTCCGTGGGCTGAGTTATCCGGAACTTGCGTTCGAGATCATTTCCCGTTTTGCCACTGATATTCCTGTGGCTGATCTGCGCAACATAGTAGAACGTACTTATACGCCCGAGTTATTTCACGGCGAGGAGATTACACCGCTTAAAACCCTGGAACCCGGGCTGCACATTCTGGGTTTGTCGAATGGGCCGACGCTCGCGTTCAAGGATATCGCCATGCAATTGCTTGGGAGCCTGTTCGAATATACCCTGGCAAAAACAGGCGAGGCACTTAATATTCTAGGCGCGACTTCCGGGGATACGGGCCCTAGTGCGGAATACGCTATGCGCGGCAAGCGCGGGATCCGTGTATTCATGCTTTCGCCGCAAGGAAAGATGAGTCATTTTCAGACTGCGCAAATGTTTTCCTTGCAAGATCCGAATATTT
>JBDTWQ010000098.1:0-5002 GCA_040006595.1 Nitrosospira sp. | reverse complement strand
TAAAAGGAGTAAGCATGAAAGCTGTCTGGATGGGAGTGGTTGCGGCATCAGCCCTATTGATGGTGGGTACCGCGCAAGCGAACGCAGACTTGGCGAAAGCCAGCGGTTGCATGAACTGTCACACGGTTGACAAGAAATTGGTCGGGCCCGCGTTAAAGGATATCGCGGCCAAGTATAAGGATGACCCAGGTGCTCAAGCCCGTCTGGAAGAAAAAGTGAAGAAAGGAAGCACGGGCGTATGGGGACCAATTGCGATGCCACCGAATTCCAACGTCAGTGATGCCAATATCAAAACTCTGGTGACGTTTATTCTATCGCTCAAGTAAGCCGGATTTTGCTCATGGAAAAAGCCGACGCGTTGATGCGTCGGCTTTTTTATTTCTCCATCGCAGAGAAGTATAGTGAAAGATAATGATGTCATGTCTTGCATACTCATGCCACATCAATATCAGGATATCGCGTTCTTGTTTACGAATTAATCATGGGCTGGGCGACTAACCTGGTAAGCGCATTCCTGCTTCCCCCATTAAATCTTATCCTGTTAGGTGCGATAGGGGTCCTGCTTCTCAAGCGCCGCCCGAGAACAGGCAAAATTCTGGTGGTGTCCGCGGTGGCTCTGCTTTATTTGCTGTCCACTCCGTTTGTCGCCGAAACCGCGCTGCAAAAACTGGAGACACTTCCCGCCCTCAACTCCTTCGATAGTGTACAAGCCATCGTCGTACTGGGCGCCGGCACATATTTCAACGCCCCGGAATATGAGGGTAACACCGTGAACCGGCTCGGCCTGGAGCGCATACGTTATGCCGCGCGGCTGCATCGGCTCACGCGTAAACCTATATTGGCGACGGGTGGCACCCCCCTTGGCAGTAACTCTTCTGAGGCGGCACAAATGAGGGATGTGCTCGAAAAGGAGTTCCGAGTTCCGGTTAGATGGATAGAAGAGGCTTCAGGCAACACCCGTGACAATGCCTACAAGAGCTTTGCGATGCTCAAAAAGGACGGGGTCAACCGCATCGCGCTGGTCACTCACGCCTGGCATATGCCGAGAGCGACCAGGGAGTTCGAGCAAGCCGGATTTAAGGTTATTCCTGCTGCCACCGCATACACTACGCGATATAAGACAGACCTATTCGCATTCATTCCCACGGCTGGAGCGCTACAGAAAAGCAGTTTCTTCTTCCATGAAGTCATAGGCATGATATGGTATTGGTTGAGCCCGGTTCCCAATTGACTTCGAAATCTCCACCCTTGTCTTGGACAAAGCCAACCGATCTCATCCCGAGCATTTCCGCTGGCCAGCTTCGCACGGGAGCTCTTCATCAGCCAGAACGGGATTAAAATAATGACTCAAATTCTTCGGGAAGGAATAGCATGAAAGCGCGCATCGAATGGAAGGATGGAATGAGCTTCCTGGGCGAATCCGGCAGCGGCCACAGTGTACTGATGGATGGGCCACCGGAAGCGGGCGGAAAAAATCTGGGGCCGCGCCCCATGGAGATGGTGCTGATGGGAACCGGTGGTTGTGCTGCTTTCGACGTGGTATTGATACTAAAGAAAAGCCGTCAGGATATCAGCGATTGCATGGTCGAAATCGAAGCGGAACGGGCGATGGAGGAACCCAAGGTATTCACCCGCATTCATTTCCATTTTATCGTGACCGGAAAACAACTGAAACCCGAGCAGGTAGAACGGGCGATCAATCTATCTGCTGAGAAATACTGCTCGGCCTCGATCATGCTGGCAAAAACGGCGGAATTGACGCATGATTTTGAAATCGTAGAGGCCTGAAAAAACTTTTCATCAAACCCAATACGCAGTTTTTGTCATTACTTTCGATCCCAATTTCATTGCCAGCTTCACGGGCATCGGCAATTCCGCACCGCCGTGTGACATGGCCGCTGTAGCGTGCCCGGCTTCATCAACTTGCATTTGTGCGACGATGGCGCGACTTTTCGCGTCGTGATGCGGCAAACGCTTCAAGTGTCCTGCCAGATGGGTTTCCACTTGGCGTTCAGTTTCCGCGAGAAAACCCAGATTCCATTTGTCGCCGAGCATACCCGCAAATGCGCCAATGGCGAACGACCCGCCATACCACAGGGGATTCAGCAGACTCTTGCGCCCGCTCAATTCCGCGATGCGCCGCTCGGTCCAGGCAAGATGCTCGGTTTCCTCACGTGCCGCTTGCGCCAAGGTATGCTGCACCTCTGCGTCACGCGCAGTAAGCGCCTGACCCTGATATAGGGCTTGTGCGCAAATTTCGCCGACATGATTGACGCGCATCAGCGCAGAGGCTTCATTCTTCTCTGAATCGCTCAGCTCCACTTCCGGCAGTTCCGTCCCTGGAACCGGACGCAATGTTTGTGCCGGCGTCAGCAATGTGCGTAATGCATGGTCGAAACCAACGATGAATTTATCCAGATTCGGCATGATTTCCTAGTAAACGTAGATTATGATGGCATACCCATCTGCCGCGCCAGTAGTGTTACCGGGTGCAGTACCTCGATCTCGGGGCCTGTTTCGCGCAATCCACTGGCAATGTGCATGGCGCACCCAATATTGGATGTGGCAAGGTAACGTGCGCCGCTTGCAGCCAACATGGTTATTTTATCACGCAGCAGTGCCCGTGCCATCTCCGGTTGGTCCAGAAAATATGTTCCGGCCGCGCCGCAGCACTGATCATTCCCGGCCAGCGGAACAACCTGTGCATCGGGAATGCGTGCCAGCAATGTGTAGGCATGCGCGGTGCCGCGCAATACATTGCGCAGGCTGCATGGTTCATGCACCGCGATTTTATGCGGCAACGACTTAAGCTTTACGCCATCCCATCCCTCAGCCATCGCCAGAAATGCACCGATGTCCATGACTTTAGCGGAGAAATTCACGGCTTGCTTGCTCGGTAGCCGCACTTCGCATTGATCCTCTTCCACATTCAATTGTAGAACGGATAGGGGTTCCAACGTCTCCGATACGTTACAAAAAGGATATTCCGTCAATTGCACGCCACAACCCGACGCAGTGCTGACAATAGCGCCCAAATTCAGCCCATCAAAAGCCATTGTATTTTGTCGAGCCAGTTGCGCCGCCTTTTGCCTATCACCACTATGTTGATGCAAGGCGCCGCAGCATGTCTGCGTGGACGGCACATGTACCGTGTAACCCAGATGGTTAAGTACGAATATTGCCGAATTGAGCGTTGCCACATCCGTCAACCGCGCCACACAGCCGAGGAACAACCCAACTTCGCCACGCAGATTCCCGATTGAGGGATAAACGGTTTGCCATGTATTGGCGACACTACTTTTACCGGATAAGGAACAAGGCACGCCGACGGGTGTCAATTGCCCCTCCAACACGGCGAGCTTTGTTTTTCCGAGCTTTGTTTTTCCAAGTAAGCCCGATTTTCGAACGACTTTCTGTAAACCTGTTCTCTGGTAAAAACGCAGGAGCGGGCGCAATGCATCGAGACGGGCGGGCCTGGCGATTAATTCACTCTCTATCAATGTGCGGAGCCAGAATTTTCGCTTTGCCGTTCTTTCTTTCAGGAGCTCGGGGGATGATGACTTCATCATGGCGCGGGTTCCGTCCACCAGTGTCCCATAGTTTACATGGTTCGGACAAACCGCCTCGCACGCGCGGCATGTAAGGCAGCGGTCTATGTGCAAAGCAAAGCGCGCATTCATCGGAATGCGTCCGCTGGCGACTCCACCCATCAGGGCAATGCGCCCGCGCGGCGAATCGGCTTCGGACAGGGTTATGCGGTACGTGGGGCAATGCGGCAAACAGAGACCACACGCGACGCAACGGTTGGCTTCGGCGATTAATAAATCGAAAGAAATATCTGAAGGAAGATCAGAAGGTTTCATAATCCTAAGTCCGGCAGTTGGACGGGGTGGAGTGTATGGTTCCCTCTTCCCGGAAATTCCGGAGTCAATTTACAGAGTAATCCCGGTATCATCACCGGATGGTTTATGGGCAATGCAGTAGCGATCATTTGAATCACTTGGGCCAAGGAACGATATGTGACAGCGGAATCGAGCTACAATTCCCTGCCCTTCCTTCTCGACGTACTCTAACATCTTGGAAGCTTTTTTCACCTCCACCCTACTGGTTGCTCTCGCCGAAATCGGCGACAAGACTCAGCTTCTTTCATTTGTTCTGGCTGCTAAGCTAAGGCGGCCCTATCCCATCATGGCAGGTATTTTCGCCGCCACTTTGCTTAATCATGCGCTGGCGGCTTCGGTCGGCGCCTGGCTGGCAAGCCTGATCTCGCCGCAATCGCTCAACTGGATCGTCGGATTGTCGTTCATCGGTTTCGGTTTGTGGGCGCTGAAGCCTGACACGCTCAATGGAAATCCGCGCATTTTCAGTGCCGGCGTGTTCGTTACTACGCTGATCGCTTTCTTCATGGCGGAAATGGGAGACAAAACACAGTTTGCGACGGTAGCGCTGGCAGCGCGCTATGATGCGCTGACGGCGGTTGTATTGGGAACCACACTCGGCATGATGCTCGCTAACGCGCCCGCAGTCTGGATCGGCGAGGCGCTTGCTGACCGTATCAATATGAGGTGGGTGCGATGGTTCGCGGCGGCTTCATTCTTGCTGATGGGCGTCTGGTCGCTGGCTGGCAACGCAGGGTCTTATTGACATTGAAAATCATAGACCGCGAACACTGATAGCGCAGCGTATTTCACTCAGCGGATGCCGTAGATATAACGTTCGAGCTGGTTGATGATAAATTCCTGGCCGGAGATCGCGTCCTTGACTAGATCGCCGATGGAAATAATGCCGGCTACTTCATTGTTTTCGAGCACCGGCAAATGGCGTACCCGTATCTCCGTGACTAGTGCCATGCAATCCTCGGCCGTATAATCGGGATTTACATACGCCACCTGCGCGGTCATCAGTTCTTTTACCTGAATGTCTTTCGCGGATTTATCCAGCAGATACGCCTTACGCGAATAATCTCTTTCAGTGAAGATACCGGCCAATTTTCCATTCTCCA
>JBDTWQ010000097.1:0-3816 GCA_040006595.1 Nitrosospira sp. | reverse complement strand
CTAAATCCGGCAGTTAACTGCTCACTTATCTATTTAGCACCATGATCCACAACAATTTTTTGGACCACTTGATCTTCACCTTTTGGGTGAGTTCGCTACGGGGCGGATTGCACGATTTTTGCGGCGCAGGACTGCGTTGCAACTCCTTGGAATGGAATAACCATTCCGCGTCGTCGCGCCTTGCCCTGCACCCCAAAAACCGCACTACTCCACTCCCTCCAACTGCCGGATTTAGGATTAAAGGCGGAAAAAACGCTAATACCTTACCGTGCAAATTTCCGTACTACTGTCATCAGCTCATCAATTGCTTCATCACCTTTCCCTGACTTGATGGCGCCCTGCATGCAGCCGTGGGTATGGTTTTCCAATAACAGCATGGCAACGGCATCAAGCGCAGACTGCAGCGCGGAGACCTGATTCAGGATGTCAACGCAATAACGATCTTCCAGTATCATTTTATTGACACCGCGCACCTGGCCTTCAATGCGGTTGAGGCGCCTTATCAAGGCCTCTTTATCTGGTTGCACCACTGTCGGGGGTGTATGGCAAACGGCTGCTTTACTGGTTGATGACTTCAAACCCCGCCTCCTTTATCGCGTCCTTGAACTGGTTAGCGTTAGTTGTGGTAGCGTCGTACTGAATCGTGGCCTGAGCCTGTTCCAGAGAAACATCCGCGCTACTCACCCCAGAAATTTTCTGCAGGACATTTTTCACGCTATTAACGCAACCCGTGCAGGTCATGCCTCTAATTTTTACCACTGCTGTTTCCATTTACATATTCCTCTGACAATTATTCAATTATTTTGGATCCCAAACCAGGCCCATTCTCAATATTACACCGGCTCAGCGGGCAGGAATATTTTGCTAGGCGATGACCTCAAAACCAGCTTTCTTTATCGCTTCCGTGAATTGGTTCGGTTCAGCTTTCGTATCATCGTACTGGACCGTGACCTGTTTCTGTTCAAGCGAAACGTTGGCACTACTCACCCCGGCAATATTCTCCAGTCCTGCTTTCACTTTGTTGACGCAACCCATACAGCTCATACCCTTAACCTTGATAACTTCTGTTTGCATACCATGACTCCTTTGATAACAATAGCATTTAGCAGTTAAGAGCCAGCCCGCCACCGTTTCAACAACAATGAATTACTTACTACCGATACCGAACTCATTGCCATTGCTGCACCTGCAATAACAGGATTAAGCAATCCCATCGCCGCCAGCGGTATGCCCAGTATGTTATAGATGAAGGCGAAAAATAGATTCTGGCGGATTTTTCCCAGCGTCGCGCGCGAGAGCGAGATCGCGTCCGCAACACTCATCAAGTCGTCACGCATGAGAGTGATATCGGCGGCTTCAATCGCCACGTCGGAGCCAGCGCCGATGGCGAAGCTCACATCGGCTGCGGCCAATGCCGGAGCATCGTTGATGCCATCGCCCACCATGCCGGTAAATTTACCATTAACCTTCATTTTTCGCACTTCGGCTGCCTTGTCTTGTGGCAGTACCTCGGCGCGATAAGTGGTAATGCCCACTTGCCTGGCAATGGCGGCTGCGGTGGCGGCGTTATCGCCGGTCAGCATCATTACTTCAATACCCATCGATTGCAATCGCGCTACCGCTTTGGCGGACGTGCTGCGCAACCGGTCGGCGATAGCGAGATTGCCGAGCACTTTCAGCGTGCCATTGGATGCAATGGCTACACTTATGACGGTTTTGCCTTCGGCCTGGAGAGCAGCTACTGAACTATCGTCAATCAGAGCGCCACGTTCCCGCAGAAATTTGGGCGAACCGAGAATATATTCATCCCCATCAATGCGGGCAGTGATCCCGCTACCGGTGATGGCGGTGAAATCGCTCACGCCTTGCGGGCGGATATTCATGCCCTCAGCACGCTCCATTACCGCCTTTGCAAGAGGATGTTCAGAGCCTTGCTCAAGTGTTGAAGCGGCTTGCATCAGCGCGTGCTCTGTAATCGATCCGGTTGGAACAATATCCGTAACTGCCGGTTTTCCCTCCGTGAGCGTGCCGGTTTTGTCCACGATCAGAATCTGAATTTTTTCTGCCTGCTCCAGCGCGGCGGCATTTTTTACCAGCACGCCGGCTTGCGCGCCGCGTCCTGCTCCGACCATGATTGCGGTTGGTGTAGCCAATCCCAATGCGCAGGGGCAGGCGATGACCAGTACCGCCACGGCGTTGATCAGCGCTGGAACAAATTCACCTGTCAGCCACCATGTGATGATCAGGGTCAGCGTACTGATGATCACTACCACCGGTACAAATATGCCCGAAATGATGTCTGCCAATCGCTGGATCGGCGCCTTGGAGCCCTGCGCTTCCTCCACCAGATGAATGATTGCTGCTAGCTGGGTATGGGCGCCGACGCTGGTGGCGCGGCATTTGAGCAGGCCCTGCTGATTCGTGGTTGCCGCATAGACTTTGGCTCCCGGCTGCTTTGCGACAGGAAGGCTCTCGCCAGTCAGCATCGCTTCATTTACATCGGAAGCTCCTTCGATGACAATGCCGTCCACGGGCAGATTCTCACCCGGACGCACGATAAAAATATCGCTCACCTTGATAGAGCCTGCGTCCACTTCGATGATCTTACCATCGCGCTCTATCCGGGCGGTTTTGGGCTGCAGTCTGATGAGTTCTTCAATGGCCGCCGAAGTTCTGCCCTTGGCACGGGCTTCCATCAGCTTGCCCAGCAGCACCAGGGTGATAATGGCGGAGCTTGCCTCGAAATAAACATGCTGATCCAGCACCAGCAACGTTACGACCACGCTGAAAAAGTATGCCATGCTGGTACCCAGCGCGACCAGTACATCCATGTTGGCCCCACCCCCGCGTAATGCATGCCATGCGGCAATATAGAAGCGCTTGCCCACCCAGAACTGTACCGGTGTCGCCAACAGCAATTGAAACCAGCGCGGCAGGAATTCCGCATGATCGCCCCAGAACATGGGTCCCATCTGTAACACCAGCGGCAGGGTAAGCGCGGCCGAAATCCAGAACATGCGAAGCTCTGCATGGTAAACGGCAAGCCTTCGAGCTTTCTCTTCGGCGCGCATGGTTTCGCTGATTTCGCTGGCACCATAGCCTGCCTTGGCGACGGCGGCGATCAGGGCATCCACCGTTGTCATGCCGGGGCTCAAGTTGACGCGGGCTATTTCCGTGGTCAGATTGACGGTAGCAATGACGCCGGGAAGCTTGTTCAGCACCTTCTCAATACGCCCGCTGCATGTGGCACAGGTCATTCCTCTGATTTGCAGTTGTACCGTTTGCGGAATGACGTGAAACCCGGCTTTCTCGATGGAGCGAACCAATTCTTCGGGTAGAGTGGTGGCGTCATCAAACTTCACCCGCGCCTTTTCGCTGGCAAAGTTGACCACCGCATGGACACCGGGCAATTTATTCAGGTTCTTTTCGATGCGTGCTGCGCAGGCCGAGCAGGTCATGCCTTCGATTGGCAGTTCCAGTTGTTTAAACGCTAGTGAATTCATGAATATTCGGCATCCGGAAGATCGTTAATCTTTAGGTCAATTCAGTCACAATTAGTACCAAGTCGGCAAATGCGCCGCTCAGTGCTGCCGGATAATGTCATTTGAGTCAAGATGATTATCCGTTGGTGTTACCTGCCGCCAGTGGGACGACAGCGAGTTAAAGTCGTAGCCTGACCCCGTCAGTTTGAGTCCCCGATCCGCCATCATCAGGCCCATGGCGATAACCAGAATGGCGGATGCACGTACCAGCAGGTTGATTATGTCTCTGGATACGGCGCTTGAGATCAGGCCAAAACTCAAGAGCGGTACAAGG
>JBDTWQ010000096.1:0-8831 GCA_040006595.1 Nitrosospira sp. | reverse complement strand
CATCGAGACCGATTTTGGACCATGGGGCGGAGCAATATCTTTTAATAGTACTTCCAATTGGTATCTGGATCCCAATACCAATACAGACGAATCTTTTTCCGGCTTCGATTTTTATTCGGTCGCCGTGCATGAGCTGGCTCACCTGCTCGGTTTTGGCAGCGCCAGTTCTTTTGAAAATCTCAGCTCAGGTGGCTTTTTTACCGGCCCGGCCGTCAATGCCTTGCTTGGTCACAGTGCGCCGCTGACCAAGGACGGAGGACATTGGAAAAGTGGCCTGCAATATCTCGGACAGGAAGTCGCGATGGATCCCTCTATTGCTCCTGGGCAGCGCAAGCATTTTACAGAGCTTGATTACGCGGCCATGAAAGATATTGGGTGGAACGTTTCTCCGATACCTGAGGCCGAAACCTGGGCAATGATGCTTGCCGGTTTGGGATTCCTTGGCTGGCGCTTGCGCACCTACCGGCATAGAGGCTGAATGCGTCGGGAGGAAAGATAATCACTTTAATCATGATTTATTATTATCTATTGAATATTAATGTAATTTAGTAAACTAAAATTCCATTTTCATATTGGCAGGCGCTATAACCGAAGCGCATTCTCGTGCCAATCGTGGAGTCCTGTGCCCATTGCGCAATCCACGATAAACCCGTCGTGTATTGGTTAACCCATTTGTCGAAGCGGCAAAACACATGCCCCACAGCGTTACCCTGATTACCACCATTGCTGTTAGTTTCGGGCTTGCTTTGCTTATGGGACTTATTGCCAACCGGTTAAAGTTGCCCGTATTGGTTGGCTATCTGGTCGCGGGCGTCATTCTCGGTTCCAATACACCCGGCTTCGTGGCCGACATGGAACTGTCCGGCCAACTCGCGGAAATCGGGGTCATACTGCTGATGTTCGGAGTTGGGTTGCATTTCTCATTAAACGATCTTCTGGCTGTCAGGCGAATTGCATTGCCCGGCGCGATTGTGCAAATTGGGGTGGCAACCGCTCTCGGCGCCACAGTCGCCATTGCCTGGGGTTGGGACCTGGGCGCGAGCATCGTATTTGGTGTGGCGCTTTCCACGGCGAGTACAGTCGTGCTCCTGCGGGCGCTGGAGCAGCGTGGCGTGCTCAAGTCCGTCAATGGGTCAATTGCAGTGGGCTGGCTGGTGGTCGAAGATTTGGCGATGGTTCTGGTTCTCGTTCTACTGCCTCCGCTTGCCGGATGGCTTGGGGGCACTGCCGATGGTGCGCCGGTGGATGGATCCAACCCGGACTTGCTAATAACGCTCCTGCTCACCTTTGGCAAGGTTTTGATCTTCATTGCGCTTATGCTTATTGTAGGGAAACGCGTTTTTCCCTGGTTGCTTTGGCACGTCGCCAGCACCAATTCGAATGAGCTCTTCATTTTGAGCGTGATTGCGGTAGCAATAGGTATTGCTTACGGCTCCGCAATGCTTTTCGGTGTCTCCTTCGCCCTTGGTGCTTTTTTCGCCGGTATGGTTATGAGAGAGTCCGATCTGAGCCACCGGGCCGCGCAGGAATCCTTGCCGCTCAGAGATGCTTTCTCGGTTCTTTTTTTCGTATCGGTGGGGATGCTATTCGACCCGAACGTTCTGATAGAACAGCCACTGCGGGTTCTCTCTACGCTTATGATTATTATCGTTGGCAAATCGCTGGCTGCATTTCTCCTGGTACTGGCTTTTCGCTATCCTCTCAATACGGCACTCACCGTGTCTGCCAGCCTGGCTCAGATTGGCGAATTCTCATTTATCCTCGCAGCGCTTGGCGTCTCGCTCGGCCTCCTGCCGGTCGAGGCCCAGAGTCTTATTCTGGCAGGGGCTTTTATCTCGATTACGCTCAATCCTCTGGTATTCCAGGTGATTGAACCAGCCCAGGCCTGGATACGATCCCGTTCCAAGCTTGCCCGCGTCCTGGAGCGCACTGACGACCCCCTTGCAGAGTTGCCGATGACAGTTGCCTCCAGCTATGTTACGAATCACGTGGTGCTTGTCGGCTATGGCCGGGTCGGCCGCCATATTGGTGAAGCTTTGGCCGAACAGGGACTGGCGCTGGTCGTGGCGGAACAGAATCGAGAGACAGTCGAGGGATTACGCAAACGGGGAACTCATGCCGTAGCGGGCGATGCCGCCGAGCCGGCTGTACTTATACAAGCGCATATCGCGCGGGCCAAAACGCTGGTAATTGCGGTCCCCGATGCGCTACGCGCTCGCCGGATGATCGAAACCGCACGTATGCTTAATCCGCCGATCGAGATTATTGTGCGTACACATAACGAAGAGGAGGCGGCACTGTTACAGAAGGAGAGTGGAGGAACAGTATTTATAGGCGAGCATGAGCTTGCTCTCAGCATGACGCGCCATGTACTAAAAAATTCGGACAATAAGAAATGAGCAATGCTGGATTATCCGGGTTAAAGCCAAAGCGAAGAATGGATAAGGCGAAGGAACGAAGCGGCTCCACGGCGACTACTGTAATATGTATCGGCCTGATAAGGCTATGGTGCTTTCATAGGAGGGAATTCTCATGAATAACAGGATTACCGTTTACCAGAAGCCTGCATGCAGTAAATGCAGGGCCACCCTGACTCTTCTTAAGGATAGCGGACAGGAATTCGATGCTGTTAATTATTACGAAGTGCCTTTAACCGTCGAGCGCTTACGTGAGTTGATTGAAAAACTAGGTTTGCCGGTACGTGATGTGTTGCGTAGCGATGAACCACTGGCGCGTAGCCTTAAGCTTGCCGAGCGGCAACTATCGGATGATGAGCTGATAAAGATTATGGTGGACAATCCAGACCTTATTCAGCGGCCAATTGTAGTGCGTGGTGACGAGGCCGTACTGTGCCGGCCCCCGGAGAATGTAATGAAATTGTTGTGACGTACGCCTGTATATAGAAAATGAATACACTTGGTTCTGAATCCGCTACGAGGTTGCTCGTTGCATCCGGACCATGCTTTAAAACACATCGAAGAGCTTATTTATCCGCTGGTGAATCGGCGAGGCGCAGTGATATGCTCAGTACTATAGAAGGGAAAAATGATAATGAATACAAAATCGATAGATATTTTGCGACCGGTTATTCCGTTTGTTGTTGCGTTGCTGCTGGGGATAACCGCGACCGTAGCGCAAGCAGAATGTACCGGATGTTTATGTCCGGGAAATCCCTGTAAATTGTGTTCATTGCCGCCCACGAAAAATATTTCGCCCGCACCGGATGAAGCGGATACCTGTCTTAGAATCAGGGAGAAAGTACCGGCGGTTTCAAAGCATACAGAGCCAAATGAGCATTATTCAAGTCTGAATAATTCGATGAGGGAATGTGTAAAAAACGGTGGCGACGTTATCATGAATTCGCGCCGGAACAAGGAGTTTCCTTCCAAACATTATTGCAAGCCTTACGTTGTTCCGGTTCCCCCGGGAAAGAATTAGAGACGGGAAATCAAGAATACAGCCACAATAAATCGGGTTAGGGCGCTTGTGTTTCATGCGTTTCTCCGGCAATGCTTGCTCGTATTGATTAAATAATCGTCCGTAATCAAAGGGATATAAATGATCGTTCACGGGGAGACTGCAAGGGAGGAGAGTGGCGCCGGTGCAGCTTCCCTGCCCCGATCGCGACGCAAGCCTAAATCTTTCCTGAAATTGATTCTGCTCGGGTTTGCACTTGTTGGCCTGCCGCTTATCATCGCACTCATCAACAGTGCTTTCTCCATCGACCGGCTGGCTGACCAAAGCCGCAGGGCTGTATATCAGGCGGCGCAAATTGCCCATGGCAGCCGCGTCCTGGCTGATGAGATTGCAGCCATGGAACGTGCTGTGCGCCAAACATACATTCTTGGCGATACATCCCTGCTTGAGGGTTATTTTCGGGCACACAAGAAATTCGAAAGTTCGGCTATGAGTCTCCTGGAGCTTTCCTTGCATACTGAACAAAAGCAATTGCTGGAGCAGTTGCAATCGTTGGAAGCGTCTATTTTTAGGAAAGTATCGGCGATAGGTCAATCACCGGAAGCGCTTCGCGATCTGGTCGGCAACTTCGTACCCTTGCGAGACTCAGCACGAACCTTTTCCACCGTCGGCTACGCATTGATTGAGCGTGAGGTGGGGGAATTGCAGGATATGGCGGGATATGCCCGCTCTACCGTCGGATGGCAGTTACTCGCCCTGATTCCCTTTGCGATTCTGCTGGCATTTATTTTTTCTCTGCGGATTGCGCATCCAATTCGTCAGATTGATGAGGCCATCCGCACCATGGGAAAAGGTGAGCTATTCAAGGCTATCCGCGTGGATGGACCCCAGGACTTAAGATATCTTGGCGAACGATTGGATTGGTTGCGTCGCCGCCTGCTGAAACTGGAAGAGCAGAAAACCCGATTTCTGCAACACGTTTCCCATGAACTCAAAACGCCGCTCACCGCAATGCGTGAAGGGGCGGATTTGCTTGCGGAAGGCGTGGCAGGGGAATTGACCAAAGAACAGCAACGTATCGCAAAAATTCTTCATAGCAACAGCGTACAATTGCAGCGGCGCATTGAGGATTTATTGAGTTACAGCGCTCTGCAGACCGAAAAAGCAGCGCTGGTGAAACATCAAACGAATTTGTCGAGAATTCTGAATGCGGTATTACAAGATCAGAACCTCATCATTATGAGCAAAGGCTTGAGAGTAGAGCTCTCTTGTCCGGAAATGATAATTGACTGCGATCCAAAAAAAATAAAAATTATTGTGGATAATCTCTTATCAAATGCCGTGAAATTCTCTCCTGAAGGTGGTCGCATCGCCATCGGCACGAGCCAGGTAGGCGAGACGGTTCAACT
The DNA here is from genome assembly GCA_040006595.1 of Nitrosospira sp. GTDB lineage: Bacteria > Pseudomonadota > Gammaproteobacteria > Burkholderiales > Nitrosomonadaceae > Nitrosospira. Next base: position 4,005 of record JBDTWQ010000096.1, on the reverse strand, counting down.
CGATATTCTGGATACGGGTTTCGGCGTTGATGAGGTGGATCGTGAGAAAGTATTTGAGCCCTTTTATCAGGGACGGCAAGTGCTCGACAGCCATATAAGGGGAACGGGACTCGGTTTATCCATCGCACGCGAGTATGCGCTTGCGCATGGTGGCAATATAGAGCTTGTGCCGCAGGAAGGCGGAGGTGCTCATTTTCGCCTCATCCTGCCTATCCGTGATCCAGAGGGTTCCTCATGAGCAGCGGTCGCCGGAAGTTGCGGCTTCTGCCGGCACTGTTATTGGCATTGGTAGCTGCCTGCTCGACGGTCGTTGAAAATGAGCAGCCGGCGGAGCCGTTGCCATCCGATTCGATCGTGACCGGCCAGATGGAAGATCTGATGCAATATTACGATTCCTTGCGCAAGCAGCCGCCAGCAGAACTTGCCCGCGTATACGACAAGGTAAAACAGAATTTCGTACAGAATAAAAGCGACGCAAACCGCGCCAGACTGATATTGCTTCTCATCCTGCCCAATACGCCTTTTCGCGACACAACCTCTGCGCTTTACTTGCTTAACGAATGGCCGCGCGGCGATGGAAAGCCAATAAGCGGTTTACAAAGTTTTCGAAACCTGCTGACAACTCTGCTTGCGGAACAGCAGCGGCTAAACAATAATATGGACGAGTTGTCGCACAAATTGAAGGATGAGCAAAAACGGGTGGAAACACTACAAAATCAGATTGAAGCCATTAAGAGCATGGAAAAAAATATGATTCTCAGAGGGCTGTAAGCAGTAGCAAAACCATGCCTGAATCCAATCCCAAAATACTCATCGTCGATGACGATACAGATCTGCTTGAATTGCTCACTATCCGGCTCACGGCTGCTGGTTACAAAACGGAGGCTGTGCAAAGCGCGGAGGCTGCGCTCAATTATCTGGACATATCGCGACCGCAACTGGTCATTAGCGATATGCAGATGAGCGGAATGGATGGGTTGGCGTTATTTGACCATATCCATCGCACGCTACCCACGTTACCAGTGATAATTCTGACGGCGCATGGCACCATCCCCGATGCGGTTGCCGCCGTTCAACGAGGCGTGTTCGGGTATCTCGCCAAACCTTTTGACAGCAAAACTTTGCTGGCCAACATTAATCAGGCTCTGCGGTTTGGGCCTGGCGCTTTGGTTCAGAATGACATATCCCAAGCATCCTGGCGAAAAGGTATTATCACGCAAAGCGCCTTAATGGAGGATCTCCTTACCAAGGCAGGATTGGTGGCGGAAGGGGATGCAAGTGTGCTGATCTATGGTGAAAGTGGCGTTGGCAAAGAATTGTTCGCGCACGCCATACACGAAGCCTCCAAACGTCGCCATCATCCATTCGTGGCTATAAATTGCGCAGCGATCCCGGAACAATTATTGGAGTCCGAGCTGTTCGGGCATGTCAAAGGGGCGTTTACAGGCGCTGTCCGAGATCACAAGGGTTTGCTGCAATTGGCGGAAGGAGGCACGTTATTCCTTGATGAAATTGGAGACATGCCACTTTTGCTCCAGGTCAAATTATTACGTGTTCTTCAGGAAAGGCAAGTGCGCCCGGTCGGCTCGGTGCATTCAATTCCTGTGGATGTCCGTATTATTTCTGCGACTCACCGTGATCTCAAGGTCGAAATTGCCGCCGGCAGCTTTCGAGAGGATCTTTATTACCGGCTTGACGTGGTGGCGTTAACCATCCCGGTTTTATCACAGCGGCGCGAAGATATTCCGTTGCTGACAAATTATTTCCTTGGTATGTTTTCTACCCGGTACGACAAAAATATTAATGGATTTTCTCCCGAGGCGATGGAGATGCTGGTAAGCGCCTCATGGCCAGGTAACGTGAGGCAACTTATGAATGTCGTCGAGCAATGCGTCGTTTTGAGTACAGCCCCCTTGATATCGCCGGTATTGGTCCACGACGCAATGCACAAGGAGGAACAGCACCTCGTTTCTTTCGAGGATGCGCGCAAAAGTTTCGAAAGAGACTATCTGGTCCGCGTGCTAAAAATTACTGGAGGCAACGTGACACAGGCAGCGCGCCTGGCCAAACGCAATCGTACCGAGTTCTACAAACTTCTTCAAAGATACCAGCTCGATCCCTCCGTTTTTAAGCAATCGCAAAGCTGACCGGATATCACCCCTTCGTTTCCCTATTACTCAAATCAGGACTGGCCAGCTATCGGGTTGCGCTCGTCCTCCACGAATTTTTCACCTTTCTTTACGATAAAGCCAAGCTCTGTCCACCATCGAACCATGTCGCTGTAGTCTTGTATGCCTCGCGAGAATGGCTGAATCCGCCCTGAGGCGGTAACGACATCGACAGGACGCTGAGCGGGCCACCACAGTTCGCCGCAAGCATAGAAGTCGGCCTGCCAGGGCAATGCCATGCGCTGGGTCAGAAAACCAGGTGGGAGGGTATGCTTTATCCGGAACGGTGATTCGTAGGTTGCGGCCTGCATAATCACATACGTGACCTCGATACCGGGAAAGAAGGGCGCGCCAATGCATCCTTCCAATGCCGCTCGCGTCAAGGCATCGGGCCGTTGCCCCAGCGGCAATTCATCGAGCTCAACAGGTATGGGCTCGGCAGTCCAGTCGGCCTCGAAATTGCCTTCTGACCACTTTTTCATGAGTGCGTACTGATACTCTGTTAGCGCGGCAAATTCACCCTGTGTTGGATCATCCGGATCCAGCCCACTGTTCAATTTTGGCATGGCTGGTGGAAGTTGGGGCGGCGGAGTATTGGGATCAACACGAGTATTAGGTTTCATGAGCCATTTGAGAACTGTTTCTCGCGCGGATCTTCCCGTTTCAGTCTTGTCCGCCAGTTTGCCCAGCCGCGCGGCGTCCAGGAAATTTCCTCCGGCGCCATGATAACGGTTCTCCTGCTCAACCACCCAATGGAGCAGCACTGTCCGCTTTAATACAGGATATATATCTCGCGTGAATGACGGCACATCTTTTATGCGGTGTGGAAAGAAATTCTTGACGGCAACATTTAGCGCCTGGTCATACCAGGTGGTTACGTGTTCGATGCCTGGCGCGTATGATGGCGGGGCGACAACTACCCATGCGCCGCCTTCCGCCTTGCCGGGTTCCTCGCCCTCGACCTCGACAACGGCCTTTACCGGGCCATCAGAAACACCATCGTACCAGCCATCGTTGTTTGCAAACCCTTCTATCCTTTTTTTTAAAGGAGAGTCCGATTTACCTGGACCGCCAACCACGATAAGACGTCCTTTTTCGTCCGTCAGGAGTCGTCCGAGTGCGACTTTTGCGCTACCTTCAACGGTGCCATTTTTCATGAAGGCGATGTCTCCACCTAGAGGAACAGGGGCGCTGTTTTTTCCAGAGATTGATTGTAATGAAGCATCCATGATTAATCCGGCCCGGTCGTACCCTTCGTTTCGTGGAGGAGACGAAGGGCCGCCCGGCGGGAATTCTCCCCCTGCTGCTTTACTATTGACGAGATGCACGCTCCAGGTAATTTTTGTTTTCCTATCCAGAGTGACCTCGCTGCTTAGCATTTCTTTACCAAAATCATCGCGTGTGAATTTATAAATTCGGAATCGGACCCCTTGCGGTTTTATTTTTCCCGGTGACGAACTGTCACGATAGGGTCCATCCGGGACGATTCCTGGGGATTCGGGACCCAGGAAATAGCCGGTCTCGCTGTTTCCTATCCGCGCGATTCCTATCGCCGGGTAAATCCGATAGATCGTTTTCATTTAGTGCTTCTCCTTTCCATTAAAAACTCGTAAAAGAACCTTACAACCCTATTTATAGTACGAGCCAATAACAATTTCCGTATTTTTACGTAATAAACAGTTAACAGCTGCAATTTCACTATAGAGAGCTAAGTTTCACGATGGATGTGGCCAGCTCGGGCATTCCTGTCCTGCGATAGGAATTCCGCCCTTGGACTATATTCACTATGTTCGGAATCGCACGGAAATCGCCTGAGTCATCCAGCAAAATTTAATTT
>JBDTWQ010000095.1:0-3868 GCA_040006595.1 Nitrosospira sp. | reverse complement strand
GCTGTCACATTTTGTTGCGGGTATGACTGCGTCGCCACGCATACATTTTATCGGCCATAGCCTGGGCGGCCTTCTGGTGCTGCAGATGCTTGCAGAATATCCCGAGCAGCGAACCGGCCGCGTTATACTGGTGGGAAGCCCATACAATGGCAGTAATGTAGCAACAAGACTTTCGCGTAGGGGGCCGGGGCGATATATTCTCGGACGCAGCATGCTGCAGTGGTTGGAACAGAAGGCACCGGAGCGTAATGCTCAATATGAGGTCGGAGTGATCGCCGGTCGCATGAGTATTGGCTGTGGCAGATTAATATCCCGATTACCGCAACCCAATGACGGTGTGGTAACGGTAGACGAGACGCGGATATCGAATATAAGCGACCAGATAGTGCTCAACGTGAGCCATTCCGGGATGCTTCTATCTACTGGATTGGCTCTTCAGGCATGCTCATTTTTACGAGCCGGTCATTTTCTGCATGATCCGGAATCGCTGTGAAATCAATGTGATTTTACGAATTTTGCAGGCACGAATTTGCCTATACTAAAGCTCATCGTCGCTGCTGGCCTTGGGGCTTGGCTTGGGGGTTGCGCCAATCTCGGTTATTACGCTCAAGCCGTGGATGGCCACCTGGACATCCGACACCGAACGAGGCTTATCAGTGAGATCATTGCCGATCCGAACGCCAGCTCAACATTGAGACGCGCGCTTGCTGTCGCGGTTAACGCGCGCGAGTTCGCCATCCGCGAGCTAAAACTCCCCGATAACCAGAGTTTCACTACGTACGCGGATTTAGGGCGTCCCTATGCGGTCTGGAACGTATCCGCCACTCCTGAGCTATCGATGCAACTTGAAAAATGGTGCTTCGTGGCGATCGGTTGTGTCAATTACCGCGGCTTTTTCTCGGAAACCGAGGCGGAACATTTTGCTGAAGGGCTCAGGAAAAAAGGTCATGACGTAACTGTGGGTGGAGTTCGCGCATACTCTACACTGGGTTGGTTCAGTGAGCCCGTACTCAACACGTTCCTCGGCTATTCCGAAACAGAACTTGTCCAGCTGATATTCCACGAACTTGCCCACCAGGTGATGTATGTGCGCGATGACAGCACCTTCAACGAGTCCTTCGCAACCGCGGTGGAACTGGAGGGCGCAGACCGCTGGCTGGACAGTAACGGGACACCGGAACAGCGCACAGCATTTGATGCGAAACAAAAAAGGAAAGCCGCTTCCACCGAAATAATGCTGGACCACCGCAAGCAACTGGAAGTACTGTTTGCCTCTGACGAGAGTAATGCAGAAAAACGTGCGGCCAAGGAACGTATTTTTGTCGAGTTACGTGAAAAACTCTCCGTATCAGGGGCCGCCCAGGCTGGGTACAGCAACTATGAATATGACAGACGGCTGGCACAATACCTCAACAATGCGTATCTCGCTTCGATCTCGACCTACACGCAATTGGTACCTGCATTTCAGGCGCTTCTTGCACAGAAGAAAGGGAATATTGACCAGTTTTACCAGGCTGTGAAGGAGATCAGCAAGTTGCCGGAGGCAGAGCGGACTTCCTTACTACAGAGGACAGCCAGGGATGGCCAGACTGCCGCTACTGTAGTCCCGTAGTGGAACGGGCAGGGTTTATTCAGACTTCCCCGCAGATCTGATGATGAAATTGGACAGGTTGAGCTCAGTATATTCAGACACTATTCATCATCGCGGGGTGAAGCAATTCTATCTCGTAAATATCGCGGCCTGGTTGTGGCGGAGAATAAGCCCCGTAGCGTGAAATAACGGAAGGCTCCAGGTAGCCCGTGATGTGCTCAAGATCCGATAACCGTAGTCCCTGGCGAACAAGATAAGCGATATAGCTATGCCGGATTGCTTCGGCGGTAATTTCCTCGGGTTCAGGCAAGCCCGAGTCCACCGCCGCGCAGACCAAAGCGGCAGAAAGATCGATCCGTAGTCCTGGATCATCCGGGTTCCAGGCTGGGCGGCCGTCCGATCGCTCAAACAATGATTTGAGCGAACTGCTTATGGGAATGGTCCTTGGCGCTTTTCCTGTGACAGTAATGGTTGCCGTCTCCAGATCAATCTGATCCGGTTGTAAAGAGGCAGTTTCATCAACACTCAGACCACTGAGTAATAAACTAATCAGTTGCTTTCCTTTCAGGTTCGACGCGTTAAGCAAAATCCTCAGCTGATGACTGGAAAGCTCTCTGTATGAAGGGCCCGTCAAGGCAGCATTTTTTTTAGGATCTACCGGGCTGAGCTTGGTTTGAGAATAATTAACCAGCTCCGCGCCAGTCGAGGGATAATTATGTATGCCAAAAACCGCAACAGGCGATTGTTGCTCTTCTTTTTTCTGAGTTAAATACTCGAAAAGCCAAACGCTGAAAAGACCTAACAATAAAGAACCTATTATCGCCATCAGTGCATCGTGGCTATAATCCGGTCTCACCGGATCTCTGGATTCGTATGCCCGGCTAATGACTGTCACTTGAGGATATCTTTCTTTGTGACCGGTTTTGAGCTGTACCAGCCGCTCCTGTGTTTCACGGTAGAGTTTTTCCAGGCTTTCCAGATCGGATTTTAACGCATCGTGCTTTGCAAATTTCGTGGTAAATGCCGAAGCCTGGTGCTTATGTTCATTTAGTTGACTACGAATTTCTCTTGCGGTTTGTTGCGCAGCGGCATAAGTCACTTCCGCATCGGTCAACACAACGTTTTTACCCTCCTGCCGCTTGCCTTTAATTACTGTCTCCAGTTCTTTAATTTGTTCTGGAATAAATTTAAATTCGGGATGCAAGTTTATATACTCGCGGGTAAATTTTTTATCCAGATCCGCCAGCTTCTCGCGTAAATCCTGCAGCCGCAATTCAAGCTCAAGCAAACTGCCCTTCTCATCATCGGGAACGACAGCCTTCCCCCTGGAAATAGCGGATCTTATGGCGTCCACATTCGCTCTTGCCTTGACTTCATCTTCGCTGGCTTTGTTTAATGAATCAGTCAAGCCTTTAAGGCGAGCCAACGCTTCATTTTCCTCTCGTCCAATAGAAGAAATATCATGTTTTTGTCTGAATGCTTCCAGTTCCGCTTGAGCAGTATCAACTTTATCCGCCAGACCTTTCAATTCGTCTTCAAGAATACGGGTGGTATCGCTCGTCAGTTGTTTGACTTCTTCAGTTCGCGCGTCGAGATAAACATTTATCCAGGTATTGATGAGTACGGGCAAGAACTTCGGGTCTGAATCTTCCGCTTGTATTTCGACCAGATTGGTTTCGGCGACAGGCTCGACATGCAGTAAATTCTGTATATCGGATGTAGTCAGATGAAGCAGGGATTTATCGGCGGTTTTAAGTCGCGACAAAGTCTCGGCGATAAGCTCATGCCCCAGTAAAAACTGCCTTTGAATAGCAACATGCTGAATATCCGGATCGCCACTTTCGCGATCTATGGCGGTCATTGCCGAGGTTAGCAATGTTGCGCTGCTGCGGTAAATGGCTGGACGGCTGTAATTGTAAGCCAGGCTGATAGTGGCGCTAATTAAAAAGACAACGCAGAAAATGCTGAATCTGCGCGATCGATACCAAGGCTTCCCATTCGCATTTATGCCGGCAGCCGAATAGAAATTACCAGGAAAACGAGTATCGACTCTGTTTTTCATGGCCACATTAACCCTGAATGTTTGATGCTATACGAAATCAATTCGAAATTTCCATTAAGGAATAATCAGCAAGCTCTATTCGAAACGAATAGCTTGGCATAACTTGTTATTTTCTTGTGATTAATCAAATATTAATATCGCGAAAAGGTGAAAAAGGTGAAAAAGGGCTGATTATTGTCACGGGTCGGGCACTCGGTCGATTTTTTATATATTCA
>JBDTWQ010000094.1:0-9616 GCA_040006595.1 Nitrosospira sp. | reverse complement strand
ATACAAAGCGCGAAGTAATTGAGCGTCTCGCGCTGGAAAGCGATCAGGTGCAGAAATTCATCGCCGGAAAAACAGTGAAGAAAGTGGTATTGGTACCGGGCAGATTGGTGAATATTGTTGTCTGAGAATATAAGATCCACACTTGGGATTCAATTATGAAAAGAATCTTGCTGGTTGCATTCTGTTCCGTACTCGGTGCTTGCGGCTTTCAGTTGCGGGGTCAGGCTTCACTTCCGTTTGAGACGATTTATATCTCTTCTCCTGTAGGGCATCCTATTGGTACAGATCTCAAACGTCTCATCAAGGCCGGCACCAATACCCGTGTCGTTGATAAGGCAAAAGGCGCGCAAACCACACTGGAAATCATCAGCGTAGTGAATGACAAGCAAATCATGTCGGTATCCGGAGGCGGACGGGTGCGCGAGTTCGAATTGCGTTACCGGGTTTCTTTTAGACTCTTTGATGCTAAAGGAGTGGACCTTATTCCCACCAATGAGATTGCCCTGCGCCGCATTCTTCCATATACAGACGCGCAGGTCGTGGCAAAAGAGGGGGAGGAAGCGATGCTCGTCAAAGAAATGCAAACCGACTCTGCACAACAAATCTTGCGGCGGTTGGAAGCGGTGAAAGTGGCAGCAACTAAATGAACATATAGTAATAGTCCGGGGCCATGCGTATTAATCCCGAGCAACTTTCACAGCACTTTCAGACACAGCCTGCACCGCTCTACACCGTATTTGGCGATGAGCTGCTGCTAACTATCGAGGCGGCCGATTTAATTCGTACAAAGGCGCGTCAGGCAGCCTATATTGAGCGGGAGATTTTCACGATAGACCATCACTTTAATTGGAGCGACTTGCAGCAGAGTAGCAGTAGCCTGTCGCTGTTCGGCGAACGACGTATAATGGATATACGTATTCCGTCGGGCAAACCAGGGATTCAAGGCAGCGCGGCTATAGAAACGTATTGCCGTTCACTTCCGCCCAACACTCTCACGCTTATCACCCTGCCAAAAATTGACAAGCAGGGTTCGGCAACAAAATGGTTCAGAGCGCTTGAAAAAGCGGGGGTAATGGTCCCGGTTTTTCGCGTGGAGCGTACTCACTTGCCCGCATGGATTGCTCAGCGTCTCGGGATGCAGGGGCAAAAAACTGCTCCCGATACATTGCAATTTCTCGCCGACAAGGTGGAGGGCAACCTGCTTGCAGCCCATCAAGAAATCAAGAAGCTCGCGCTACTCTATCCCGCGGGCGTGTTGTCTTTCAATCAGGTGAAAGACGCGGTGCTGGATGTGGCTCGTTATGACATTTTCAAGCTATCAAACGCGATGATGGTGGCGGATACCGTTCGGTACATCCGTATATTGGAAGGCTTGCAGGGCGAAGGTACAGCGTTGCCATTCATTGTCGTTACGCTCGCGGGACATATTCGATCGCTGATTACCATTCGTAGGGGACTGGATTCAGGCAAACCGCTCACGCAATTGATGAATCAAGCCAGGGTATGGGGAGATCAACAGAAAGCTGTAGAAAACGCAGCCAGCCGCCTCAGTGTCAGGCAGTTGGTGCGAGCTTTGTTACATACCGCGAAAATAGACAGGATCAGCAAGGGCGTTGCGAAGGGCGATCCCTGGGACGAGTTGCTGCAGCTGGGGTTGCGTTTCGCGGCTGGCAAGCGATAACAGCATCCATCGCGCTAATGGCATTAGCACTCGTGTGTTAATCAATTCATTATCTGAATGGAAATGTGACATGGATATCATGGACATAAAAACTTATATGCAATCAATAGGCCGTGAAGCCCGCAACGCATCACGCCTGGTCGCCAGGGCCGAGACCGCCACCAAAAATCGGGCGCTCGCTATTATGGCTATGGCCATTAAACGCGACGAACAGCAACTGCTGGCCGCGAACGCTGCGGATGTGGAACGTGCGAAAGCCAGAGGACTGGATGCGGCCCTGATTGACCGTTTAACACTTACTTCCAAAAGCGTTGCTGGCATGGCGGAAGGCTTGCTGCAAATTGCGGCGCTGGCTGATCCGGTGGGTGAGATCAGTGATCTGAATTACCGTCCCGCCGGCATCCAGGTTGGAAAAATGCGCGTGCCGCTTGGGGTGATCGGCATTATTTACGAAGCGCGCCCCAATGTTACGGCAGACGCCGCGGGGCTATGCCTCAAGGCAGGTAACGCGGCGATATTGCGCGGCGGATCGGAAGCGATCCATAGTAACCAGGCCATCGCGGCATGCGTGAAGGAAGGATTGAAAGCAGCCGGATTGCCTGAGACAGCGATACAAGTGATCGAAACCACTGACCGGGCCGCCGTGGGAGAACTCATTACCATGAGAGAGTTCGTTGACGTGATCGTGCCCCGCGGCGGCAAGGGACTGATCGAGCGTATTTCGGATGAAGCGCGCATTCCAGTCATCAAGCATCTGCACGGTGTATGCCACGTTTATATAGATGACGGAGCCGATCTCGATAAGGCCATCCGCATTGCGGACAACGCCAAGACTCAGCGCTACGGCACTTGCAACACCATGGAGACTTTGCTGGTGCATGAAGGCATCGCCAGGGAAGTACTCCCTCCTCTTTGCAAAATCTATCTCGACAAGGGTGTGGAACTGCGTGGCGATGCGGCTTCACGCGCCATCATCGCGCAAATGAATGAAGCGACGGAGGAGGACTGGCACACCGAGTATCTCGCGCCGATTCTAAGCGTGCGGGTGGTAAGCGGACTGGACCAAGCCATCGAGCACATCGCCGTTTATGGCTCACAGCATACTGATTCAATCATCACCGAGGATTATAGCCGCGCCCGCCGTTTCCTGCGCGAGGTCGATTCCAGTTCGGTAATGGTGAACGCCTCTACCCGCTTCGCCGACGGGTTTGAATATGGCCTCGGCGCGGAAATAGGCATCTCCACCGACAAGATCCATGCGCGGGGTCCAGTAGGATTGGAAGGATTGACCAGCCAGAAATTTATTGTGCTGGGCGACGGCCAAATACGGACCTGAGGATAGCGGTAAAATAAGAGTTATTCTGAAAACCTGGTTTTGACCAGGTCTGATTTGACCATGGCATAGACAGTCATCGGTCTCATTTTCATTTTGTCTCAGGGTATCGGGCGCACACACGCTTTGACCGGTGGGAACCACCAGCCGGGATGCCGGTGATGCATCACCCGCAATAAATGTTTCAATTGACGCTTACGCCCTTCTATTGTCCATGACTCGCTCTCCTCTGTCTGAAACAAACAATGCAAATGCGCTATCAAGCGGATTAGGCGAATTTTTTGCGCAAGGAATTGAGGCGGCCGATCTGCCCGCATTATTTCCGCTGTTGCGGGCGCGGGCAGCTCTCAATGCTTTCACTACCTTATTCCGTGGAGGTGAGGATGAGGTGCTGGTACGCCTCATGGTGCTGCGGGAAATTGGAACGCGCGCCGATGCGCCGTGCTGGACTTCCCAGGAGTTGCAGGCTCATTTCGCCTACCTCGATCCGGTGAAGCTTGATACCGTGCTGAAGCGCCTGCGCGAAAATGATTTGCTGGTTTGGGATAGCGAGCAACGCATCTATCAATTGAGCGCGGCAGGCCGTATCACGCTCTCGGCGCTGGCCACTTTGTTAAATTTCGCTGGAGAAAGCGATGCGGAGCTGGGCTATATTACCGCCCAGGTGGCCGCCGGGCAGGCGGTCGGGAAAGTATCAGCCGAAACTTTGCAACACCTGCTTGGCAGGCTGAATGAACTGCAGAACGAGTTCGATCAGGCAATCCTGGCAGGCTCCGAATTCAGGTTGCGGCGCTCACAGGCGAAACTGGCTTCGGTGTGGCACTGGGTAGAGAAAGGCACCGAGATCATTCGCGCCATTACTGGCGATGGCGACCTGGATACCGCCACTTATCGCATTGCCCAATCCATCGGTCAAGCGCAAAGCCGCATGTTGCGCATGACCGGCGTTTTTCAACGCGCTGTCAATAGTCTGGAGCGGCAGCGGGTACATATGGGACAAAGTGGTTTGTCCTCCTCGGATATCGTGGCGTGGCTGCGCAACCAATCCCAAGAGCGGTTGATTGCTGTTGCCAGCGGTGCCCTATCCGCGTATCCCCAGCCGATGTTCGTCACGCCGAACGAAATGCTGGATACGGCTGAATATGAATTGCTGGAGCGTGAACGTGAAAAGGCGGCCCACTCCACCTTGCCACCATCCAGCGACGCTCCTGAAATTAGCCGCATTGAAGCCGAACGGCTGGTGGTGCTGGAACAGCTTCTTGCCAATCTGCACAGCATTGAAACCGATGTCAGTCTGGGCGACGTGGTAGTGGGCGGCGATTATCCCCAAGCCGCCTACCGTATGTCGCTGCTCGCATTGCTTAATGATAACGAATCCGGCACTTTGACCGGTCCGGTGGCGGAGCTGGCGGCCATGCCATTCAAACTGAAATTATCGCTCGAGACACAAAAAGTCGGCCGTGATGGCGTAGAGGAAATTAGTATGGGTATATTGGAGCGCACCGAGTCTTTATAGACTTGCAGCCTGTCAACTTTATGAACACTGAAATTCAAACCCTGATTGCGCGTCTGCTGGCTCATCGCTATATTGAGCGCGAAGATAAACTCGCACGGCGCGCATTGACGGACGAAGCGTTTCGGGCCGAACTGGATTTGCGATTAGCCGCCTGTGGCCTGCATTTGCTGGAAAATCCGTATGCCGCTCATATCGCCGTAGGTCTCAAACGCGAGATGGAGGATGCGGTATTCGGTCATCAGGATAATTGGCTAAGCAATAATATGGGTCTGCAGCGCGATGGAGTGGCGCTACTGGTCGTGCTGTGGGCACTCATCATTCTGCCCAAGCGTGAGCGCCAGGTCGCCCGGCACGAAAAGGAAGCAGCGGATCAAGGGGACATGTTCGCAGGCGATAAGCCACTGCCGCGCGGCGAAGGCGTTTCCGCCAGCATCGCCGAACGCACACTGCTGGCGGATTTTGGTCCCAAACTGGGAGGCAAGATGCGGGTCAACGTGAATCTGGGCGTACTATCCCGCCTGGGCTTCATTCAGCGCCGCAACAAAATGATTTACGAAGGCCCGCTACTTGATTTACTAATGGAATATCGGATTCTGGAATCACGCATCATTGACGGGGCGCTCGCTGTCTTGCTGGCCAACCGGGGTCAGCCAGACAACACAGTGCCCGTGGATGACAGCACAATGAATACCGCGGATCCCGAGCGCGGCGAAGCGGAGAGCGGTTAATGTTTCATATCAAATCCCTTGAACTCGTCCACTGGGACTATTGGCAGCGTTTCACCCTGCCGCTGGACGCCCAGATCGTTACCATTGTCGGACCCAACGGCTCCGGCAAGACCACACTGCTGGATGCCCTGCGGACACTACTTGCTCTGAAATGTTCCGGCAAACGCGAATACAAGCGCTATGTACGCCGTTCCAACGAAGTATTCGCCTGGCTGCGCGCGGTGGTGGATAACCGCCGGATCGACAATCGCCGCCATCCTTTTTTCCCCTTGCTGGACGATGAAGTTACCCTGGCTTGCCGCATCCGCAAACAGGGAGGCGAGTGGCAGCGCCAGTATCTGATTGTCCCCGGCAACGCCACCATCGAAACTCTGGAATCTTCCAGTGATTGGCTGGGAGTCATTGAATACCAGCGTCGAATGGATAATGCCGGACTTACGAAGGCTATCGCCGAAGTTTTATCGCTGGAGCAGGGTGATACCGACAAGCTCTGCGAATATTCACCCAAAACTTTACTGGAGCTGGTTTTTCAAGTGTTCGGCGACAAACAGGTACTGGATGCTTATCTGGAAGCCAAGGGGCAGCAGCATGAGACCGAACGTGAATTACAGGAAATGAGCAACCACCTGGAGGCGCTTGACAACAAAGTGGAGAAAATGACTCTCAAGGTCAACAATTATATCCAGTGGCGCAATCTGAAGCAGGAACAGATCACGCTGCAAGGGGAAGTACTGCCACGTTTGCAGTTGCTTGACCTCAGGGAATCCATCAATGGTGCTCGCAGCCAGATTCAAGGTAACCGCCGGTTACTGCGTGAGAAGCAGCAGGCGCTGGACGCGAAGAATACTGCAATTACTGCTCTCGATGAAGCGTTACGGGTCGCCCAAGAGCAAGAAGAAGTATTGCGGCTGGCGGAAAAAAGCGCCACCGAAGATTTCCAGGCGGCACGAGACGCCATGATTAGAATCGATGCCTTGCTGGAACAACGCGATCACCTTGCCGCCTTGAGTCAATCCCGCCATGGCCAGGATCTGGCCGGCGTGGCCGAGGCACTGGGCCGCGAACGCCAGCGCCTCGCAATGTTGCAAAACGAATTGGCGGCAGCTCGTACCCGTCTGGATGAACTCACCGCCAGCCTGGCGGCGCTTAGCAGCGGTAAACAAGTTCCACCGGAATATGTGAGGGAATTCCGAGGTGCGCTTACACAAGCCGGGATTCCTCATCGCATGTTGATTGAGATCGTCGAGGTAACCGATCCGGGTTGGCAAGCCGCCGTGGAAGCCTTGCTCGCACCCTATAGGCAACTGGTTTTGCTGGAGAACGAAGCTGATCGAGCCAAGGCATGGGAGATTGGCGAAACATTGCGCTACCGGCATTTTGTTGCCGCGGAACGGTTGACCACACCCGCACCCCAGCCCGGATCTCTGCTGGAAGTGGTGCGTTTTACCGCCGATGCGCCGGGATGGTTGATCCAGTTGCTGAATCAGGTGCGGCGGGCTGAAGATTCCCAGGCGGGCGCCAAATTTCCGGCAGCACAGAATTGGATCACTCGTGCCGGCTATCATCGTGAGCGGCGTGGTGGACGTTTCATTGGGGTTGCTCCCGCCGACTATCATTTTGGCGAAGCCGGCAGAAAAAGCCGCCTTGATGCCTGCGTGACGGAATCCAGGGCATTATCCGGCCAGATCGGCAAATTGACCGGAGAAGAGGCTGGATTGCGCCGGACCATTGCTCAGAAACAGGCTCAGCTCGATGGCCTTGATGCCGCACAAATGCTGGCGCTGCGTGCGGATGAATTTGCCCAGGCGGAACACCATAGCGAGGCGCTGAAAAAAGCGGCGCACGAAGCGGCTGGGACGGTTGCCACCGCTTCCAGTAAAAAAGATGAGGCGGTGGAAGCGCGCCACCAGATCCAACTGACATTGAAAACCACCCATGCGGTACATGACCAACTGGCGCGGGAAACCGGTGCGCTGGAGCCCCAACTGAAGAACCAGCGTTCCGAGAATGTAAAACGCATTCAACGGCTGCGCCATGACCGCCAGGCCATGCCACCTGCCTGGTACGCTCCTGCCGCGTTGCTTCAATTGCGTGAACGGTTCGCGTCCGCCGAGGCGGTAAAGCTGCATCTGCTCCAATTGGAAAAACGCCTGGCTACGGAGGATTGGGAAACCGACGAAAACATTGTCGCGATACGCGATAAATTGCGGGGGGACCTGGAAGGAATGCAGGCAGACGTGGCCAAGCGGCGCGCCGCCAACGAGCGTGCGCAGAGTCTGACGCATGAAGCACGCGAAGCCTATATCAACCGGCTGCGCGCCACAATCCGGCGGTATGGTAAAAATATCAGGGAACTGGGTGAACTCGCGGGAATCGAGGTACATTGCGAGCCGCCGCACCTGGAAAACGACGATTTGGTTCTGGCCCAGGCGGGGCTGGCGGTGCATTTCAATTTTGATAAGAAAGGATTGACCGGATTGAATGATGGCGAGGCTTCCGGCGGTCAGCAGGTGATGAAATCATTGATCCTGCTGATCGGCCTGATGATGGATGAAAGCCAGCCGGGTGGGTTCGTGTTCATTGATGAGCCTTTTGCCCATCTCGATATTTTCAATATCGATCGCGTTGGCAGCTTTCTCAGAGCCACCCGCTCGCAATACCTGATCACGACGCCGATCACTCACAACGTCAATATCTATGATCCAGCGGAACTGACGCTCGTTACTTACAAGAAACGCCCGGAAGAGCCTTGGGCGCCGCCTGTTGCGCGAGTTAGCCGGCAGAAGGAGAAGGCCGTGCATGCCTGAATCTGAAACCTGGGCGGCGCCGGACGCGCTTGGGATTTGTACCCGCGATCTGGATGTGGGGGCAAAAAGCACGCTGCGCGGAAAGCGCCTGCGCCGGGCATTTCCAAGCACTTTTCATACTCTCGGCAGTTGGCCCATGGAGTGGCGTGAATTGCTTGTCGACTGGATGAGAGCTTCGTCTTCAAAACGCAAATGGGATACGCTCTTGACTATGGCCGGAAGCCGGCGCGTACATTCCGCCCATGAACTGCTGGACGCGCTACTGCGCGGCGGCTGGGTGGAATTGGAAGAACGGCGGCAATCCGGCCGCTGGCTGCCGGTCTGGGTGAATTTTCTTGAATTTTCCACATTACGGCAGCAACTAGGCTTACCGGACAAAGATGCGCTTGCCGAACTGTTTCGCACCGAAGCGTTGCATTCCTTCGAGGATTCCCGCCTCAAGAGCGCGCAGCAAAGTCTGGACGCGTTTCCTCCGCAATCCGCGTTACGCCGGTTAGCGTTACTGCGGGCGCTCGACAATTGGTTAACCGGGCAGCGTTTTGGCACCCGCCGCGATTTTTCCCTGTTTGCGCGCGGTACCACCAAAGCCATCTCCACCGCCGAGTGGGAATGGCTGGAGCGCCATCTGGATCTGGTTGAACTGGGTATCGAAAAGCATAGTCCGGCGCTCTGGATACGTGCTCCCGTCTTGTTGTTGCGCGGAAACCTGAGCCTCGATCTCAGATTAGTCGACGACTGCATTGCGTTAACACCCGGCACGCTCAACAGCCTGACCGGTGTTGAAGGGCTCATAGGCTGCTGGCGGCTACTGGAAAACCGCACCAGTTTCGAGCGCGCCGCACGTTGTTACGGAGATAAAGACTTTGTTGTATGGCTGCCGGGCTTTGCACCCTCGTGGTGGCGGCAAAGCGTTGCGCAACTTCTGACATTGTGTCCCGCGTCCGCGCTGATCGCCTGCGATCCCGATCCGGCGGGGATCGAAATCGCATTACAGGCGGCCAGAATCTGGGATAAAGCTGGGTTATCATGGCAGCCTTGGGGCATGGATGTCGAAGTCCTGTCCAGCCTGCCAAACTGTCAGCCGCTGAGTCAGAACGACAAGGAACAGCTACAGCGCTTGCTGCGGCAGCCGCTACCGGCCAGTTTGCAGGCCCTTGCCGATTGGATGCTCATCCACGCCAAAAAAGGCGAACAAGAGGGCGCGATATAGTTTCATACCTATGAACCATTTTCAGTTTGGCTCTCGCGCAGGATGGGTGGAGCAAAGCGCAACCCATCATGGGGCTTTACAGAGGCATATATAATTTCAAAAGCCAAATTTCATCTAAACAGAGAGATCATGAATAATTTGACAGAAATACGTATTCCCGATATCGGCGACTTCAACGATGTTCCCGTTATCGAACTGCTGGTGAAGCTGGGTGATACAGTGGAAAAGGAAACATCGCTTATTACGCTGGAAACCGACAAGGCGACGATGGAGATTCCCGCGCCTCAAGCCGGGGTGGTGAAGGAAATCAAGGTCAAGATCGGCGATAAGGTTTCGGAAGG
>JBDTWQ010000093.1:0-6740 GCA_040006595.1 Nitrosospira sp. | reverse complement strand
CCCCAACCTTGGCAAGGTTGTGCTCTACCACTGAGCTATTCCCGCGAAAAACAATACTGGCATTATAAGGACGCTGCCATCTTTGGTCAAGAAAGGCAAATGCATGGGCCCGGTTAAATGGTTCAGCCCTGCTTCAAAGCCTGGGGAATCGCCACTTTGAGATAATAGCCCATTGACCACAGGGTGAGTACTGCCGCCAGGTAGATCAGCCATGTTCCCACTTCTTGGGAATTGAAATTCGCCCCGATTTTTTCGTGATACAACAACAGCGGAATGGCCACCATCTGGGATGTGGTTTTTAGTTTACCTAGAAAAGAAACCGCCAGACCTTTGCCTTTGCCGATTTGTGCCATCCATTCGCGCAAAGCCGATATGGTAATTTCGCGGCCAATAATGATGAAGGCTATAAGTGCGTCGAGCCTGCTCAGGTAGACCAGCACGATCAGCGCTGCCGCTACCATCAGTTTATCCGCCACCGGATCAAGGAATGCGCCGAAAGCCGAGGTCTGATGGAGCACTCTGGCGAGATAACCGTCCAGCCAATCGGTAATGGCGGCAACAGTAAAGATGATAGTGGCGATCAGGTTCTGGTCGGACTGCGACAACCATGTGGGTGGAAAATAGAAAATCCCCACAAATAGCGGAATCGCTAATATGCGCATCCAGGTTAGCAAGTTGGGGAGGTTAAAAGGCATAAAGGTCAAGATATGCCATTAAAGCGGCAGTCCAGTAAATCCATCATTGCAAACCTCCGCTTTGCGGTTGGCTGCTTACCCTGCCTCGTTCTGACATTGTGACACTTCGTTGCGCTTGAACAAATATTGCCGGGAACCGGTAATTTTTAGAAGCGTCCCAAAATAGAAAGAAGAAAATATGGAAACCGGCGCCCAGCAGATCGGGGTTCAATGCAGTTCCCTGTAAATCTTCTCCGCCAGCGCGCGGCTGATACCTTCGGCCTGTTGCAATTCTTCTATACTCGCGGTCAGTACGCCTTTCAGTCCGCCAAACCTTGCCAACAGGCTTTGGCGGCGCTTGGCACCGATACCGCCGATTTGTTCCAAAGTTGAACTGGTGCGCGATTTGCCAAGTTTGGCGCGGTGACCATAAATTGCAAAACGGTGAGCTTCGTCCCGAATTTGCTGGATCAGGTGCAACCCGGGATGATCCTTTGACAATTGTAACGGCTTTTCCACCTCCGGGAAAATCAATTGTTCCAGTCCGGGCTTGCGCCCCTCACCTTTTGCCACTCCCAGGAGGTTAGCGTCGTTCAACCCGAGTTCGACCAACACTTCCTTGGCAGCATTTACTTGCCCTCTACCTCCGTCAATCAGAATAAGATCGGGGAGATTGCCCTCGCCTTCGGCAATTTTGTGATAGCGCCGCGAAAGAACATTTCGCATTGCGGCATAGTCGTCGCCCGGCACGATGCCGTTAATATTGTATCGGCGGTACTCGCTGTTGCGCATGGAAAAGTTGTCGTATACCACGCAGGATGCAATGGTGGCTTCACCCAGCGTGTGGCTGATGTCGAAGCATTCGATGCGTGCAAGCCCCGGCATATCCAGAGCCCGTTGCAAGGCTTGCAGCCGTTCTTCCTGGCTGGCCTGGCGGCCCAGCATTTGCTCCAGTGCAAGCCGCGCGTTTTCTGTCGCCATATCCAGCCACACGCGCCGCTCACTGATGGGATTGCAATTAATAACGACTTTGCGGCCTGATTGCTCGGCAAGCAACGTTTGCAGCGTTTCCCGCTGAATTTTCTCGCCAACAATGATAACGTTCGGCGCGCTGCGATTGAGATAATGCTGGGCCAGAAAAGCCTCCACCGCCGCGGGTGGATCGTAGCCTTCCGCATTTTGCGGAAAGAAACTCTTGTCTCCCAGGTGACGCCCGCCCCTGACCATGGCCAGATTGACGCAGATTCTCCCACCCCCATTATTCTCGGCAACACAGGCGACCACATCGGCATCCAGCGCGCGGCCGCTATCCACAAACTGTTTTTCGCGGATTTTCCGCAGTGACTGGATCTGGTCGCGGAATAGTGCAGCGCGCTCGTACTGCTGGGAATTTGATGCCTCTTGCATCTTTCGGGCAATATTTTCCAGTACCTCTGTTTGCTTGCCCTGCAAGAAAAGCTCGGCATCTTTCGTATCTTCCCGATAGGCCTGCTCGCTGATCAGATTGACGCAAGGCCCGCTGCAACGCTTGATCTGATAGAGCAGGCAAGGCCGGGTACGATTGCTGAACACGCTATCTTCGCAGGTGCGAATGCGAAACACCTTTTGCAGAAGTTGCATGCTCTCGCGCACCATCCCTGCATTGGGAAACGGACCAAAATAGTGATGTTTTTTATCCAGTGCCCCCCGGTGAAAACCAAGCCGGGGAAAGCGGTGTCCGCTCAGCACAACGTATGGATAAGATTTGTCATCTCTGAACAGTATGTTGTATCGAGGTGCGAGGGTCTTGATTAAATTATTTTCAAGTAACAAAGCCTCGGCTTCAGAGCGGGTAACAGTGGTCTCAATCCCGGTGATTTGAGACACCATCAATTGGGTTCGCGGACCCAGTCCGCTTTTCTGAAAATAGGAAGCAACGCGTTTTCTGAGATCAATGGCCTTGCCGACATAAATTACCTGTCCAGCCACGTTCATCATGCGATAAACCCCCGGTTGAGAAGGCAGGCTGGAACAGAATTCCTTGGCGTCGAAACGAGACACTGAACTAGACACTGGATTAGGCACTGAGGTGGGCACTGCCAGCAACGAAATTACTCCTCCTCATCCAGCAATTTGCCCGCGATGGCCCAATTTTCATCAGGCAATTCATCGAAAGCAATATAAGTGTAGGACTTGGGCTTGTGAGCGACGCGCTCAAGCGTATCCGTAATTTCCTGGGCGATCTGTTTCTTCTGCGCTCGACTGAGAGAGCCGGCGATGCGAATGTTAACGTAGGGCATGGATAATCTCCGATTAGTCTCTCTGCTGCTGAGTTGCCGAATCAGAAACCAAATCAGCATCAATTTTTGCAAATACCTGCTCGAACATATCAGTGGTCAGGCGTCGGGTCTGTGTATTGTAACGGCTGCAATGATAGCTGTCATATAGCGTCAGGCGCCCGGCGCTCGAAGCACCTGACGCGAAACCACCGGGCGCCGGATTAATCGGCAACGCATGCACGGCACCATGACTGAAGGGATAATCCCTGAGCTTGAGTCCCAGTGCCATAAGCGCCGCCTGATGGGCAATGGCGCCGAGTGCCAGCAGCGCAGAGCCCCCTCCTTTCCCGAAATCAGCAATTTCAGCCGACAGATACCCGTTGCATTGACGGATCTCGGCTGGCTCCGGTTTGTTTTGCGGCGGCAGACATTTGACCGCATTTGTAATACGGCAATTCATGAGCTGCAAATTGTCATCTGCGGAAGCAGATCCCTCATGGCTGGCAAAGCCAAATTTATGAAGCGTCCGATATAATAAAATTCCCGCAAAGTCACCGGTAAAAGGCCTGCCGGTACGGTTTGCGCCATGCATGCCGGGCGCTAAACCGATGACGAGCAGCCTGGGTGATACGTCGCCAAAAGCTGGCACAGGACGCGCGTAGTAATCGGGGTGCCTGGTCTTCACTTCATCCAGAAATCCTGCCAAACGCTGGCATTTACGGCATTCCGTCGAAAATGAGGATTGCAAGGGGTTATCGATTGTCTTTTGTAGTAAAATGCGCGCTTTTTGATTCACTGGAAAAATAATGGCTAAAGTGCTTGCAACAGAAATTCGCGTCGGCAACTTGATCGAGTGGGACAAGCGCATCTGGCGTGTGCTGAAATGTTACCACGTCCATGTCGGGGGCCGGGGTGGAGCATTCATGCAGGTGGAAATGAAAGACATCGAGGCAGGCACCAAAACCAACCAGCGCATCCGTACCGAAGACAAAGTGGAGCGTGCTTTTGTCGAGCCCCGCGATATGACGTATCTCTATCAAGAGGGTGATAATTTCATCTTCATGGACAAGGAAAACTACGAACAATTGGGCCTTTCGCAGGAATTCCTGGAAGGTGAGTATGAATACCTGTTGCCGAACACCGACGTGCAAATCAATTTTCACAACGAACGTCCCATCGGCGTGCAACTTCCTGCGAGCGTAGTGCTGACCATCACAGCCACCGAACCCAATCTTAAAGGTGCCACCGCCACCAGCTCTTACAAGCCCGCCACAATGGAGACAGGGCTTGTTGTCATGGTTCCCGCATTCGTCCTGCAAGGCGAGAAGATCAAAATCAATACCGATAGCGGAGAATATATCGAGCGGATGTAGTATTGCAATGGATCAATGTTGCTCGGCTCATCACTCTTATCACGGCTTAAAAACTTAGCTGGGTGCGGAAGGAAATTACGGACAGATTGTCCTTGCGATCCGCTGTGCCAATACCAGCATTGCCGATTGCAGCCTCGGTAATATAGTAGTTGAGCATGAAGCGTAAGCCTTTCCGAACATACCAGTTGGCACCCAGCGTAATAACCTGAACCTGGCATTTCGATGTGCCGGTACGGCAGGGGTCTGCGGCCAGGCTCTGACTGGTGTTCTCCGCCAAATCGTAACGTACCGCGAGTTCGAGTGCACCCCATTTACTGATCGGATTTGGCTTCCCAAAAGCACCACGCTCTTTCCTGTAAATTGATCTTTCACCGCTTACAAACCAGCTGGCTTGCACATAGTACGCCTGTATAGTGGAATCCTTTTGCGCTCCGGCTACCAGATGCGTGTTATCGAGCCTTGAGTTTGCGTATTCTCCTTGCAGGGTTACCGGGCCGAGCGCATAAGCCGCCTCTGCTGCGAAAGTGGATTGACTGTTTCCACCCGATGGAACCGCACTCGCGCCTGCAATACCCAGGGATTGACTGATTCCGCGGCGTCCGCCATAAATGTCAACCACTTTCGCAGGAAGCGATCCAGAGCCGGGGTCATCCACGCTGTATGAGAACCCAAAATGGAGAGTGTTGCCCTCCTCAGCAAATGGTACCCAAAACAAACGGCCGCCGTAGCTTGAACCCGCGATCGCCATACCGGTGTGCGCCAGGCTCATAATATCCACAGCATAGCCAAGCTGGTCCGCGAAGATACCCTTGTAGCCCACGCCCATAAGCCACTGCCGCCCGGAATAAATGCCGGTGGATGAGGTCGAAGGACGTTCCATCATGGTGATCTCATTTGAGCTTGCCAGTTCTTCCATGCTGCGATAAGCCTTGAACTGACCAACCATGAGCTGGCCCGGGCCGAGCTTGGCCGCAACCCAAGCTTCGCGAAGACTGCCAGGAAAAGTACCTGCGGCAAAATCATTCTGGAATTTAAAGCTGAGGTCATAGATTCGGGCCGTCACATCAGTATAGCCTCGGCGGAAGTTGAAGCCGCCATCCGGATGACTGTTGGGTATCTGGCTGCCGAAAGGCGGATAGGCGGAATTGGCTTTATCGTCATCGAACGAATGCACGTCAAGATGGGCACGAGCACCAAAGACCGCTTCAATATTGCCGTCATCGGATCTGATTCTGGGGCTGCCCTTGGTTTCAATGGTAAATGCATAAACTGGCGCAATGCTGATACCCCAGAATAAAACCAAAGCGCAATATTTCAGAACGGCATGCGTCGATCCGACTGACAATTAATTATAGCTCCTTGATTATCGCGTACTACCATGGTCTGCCGTTGAAGTGGGATGAGGTCCCATCATAGCGGACCTGACGAATACCTCATCCGTGTGGTAACGCACTGAAGAGTTTGGAAATGCTACCTATTATTACCGTCACAGCGATGTCGCTGGATTGATAAAAAGGAACAATCATGAAATTTTCTCCAATATTATCAGCAAAATCATTGGCATTGGCCAGTGCATTGATTTTCAGCGCCGTGGGGGTAGTACATGCGCAGGGTTATGACCAAGGCGGTTCCATGCAACAACCCATGGAGTCAACGCAACCGGGCACCTCAGGGGGTGGGTCCGGCTATGGTACAAAGGGAGATGATCAAAAGAGCC
The DNA here is from genome assembly GCA_040006595.1 of Nitrosospira sp. Lineage (GTDB taxonomy): Bacteria > Pseudomonadota > Gammaproteobacteria > Burkholderiales > Nitrosomonadaceae > Nitrosospira. The sequence continues at coordinate 718 of JBDTWQ010000093.1, read as the reverse complement.
AGTACGAAAGCAGTAAACGTTCGGATGATAATTCCCGATACAGCACCGATGGTACCGAAAGGTATGACAACAAAGACGAAAGTTCCGGAACCGACGGTACGGGCCCCAAACTCAAGGGCCGGTATTAAGGAACCGCTGAATAAGACCCGGGTTTGCCAGCAGAGGCGCGATGACAGCTTTGCGGATGAGCCAGGCGAAAGGCGAGGGAGCGAATGGCCGTTCCCCTCGCAATCAGCCTGACAAAGCAGGCCACCGCAACACCCCCCCGTAGGCTGCGCGAAAATCGGCGGTTCAGAATTATGCTGAGCGTATGGTATCGTCTCACCATAAAACCTATGGAACCACTCTTTTAATTAAATATGTGAAAACGTCATTGGCCGCCAAAAAGGTCTCAGTGTGCTACCGCACTGAAGAGTTAAAAAACGGGGCGTAATATGATTGACACAGCAATATCGCTGGATCGATAAAAGGAACAGCCATGAAATTTTCTTCTATATCCGCCAACCGGTCGCTGGCACTTGCAATGGTACTTGGAGGCACTCTTGCTTTCGGCGTGGCAGGCGTCACGCATGCCCAATATGGCACATCGGGACAGAGCAGTTCCACCGGGCAAGACAGTTCTACAACTTCTTCAAGCGGAACTGCATCCGGCACCACCCCCAAGAACGGGATGGATCCCGGTGGATATGTGGATGCAAAGAAAAGAGTGGAGCGAAGC
>JBDTWQ010000092.1:0-2485 GCA_040006595.1 Nitrosospira sp. | reverse complement strand
ACTAGTGCCTAAGGTTTGCCCGTTTGTGCTTCCACCAATGTATTCAAAACCCATCCCGACCGCCCATCCACTGTCTGAATCTGCAACCAGTCACCCCGATAGGCCTCTGCGGTTACTGTAGAATCTTTTTTTAATAAGCCGAGTATCGCCGCACTTTCACCTGGTTTCTGACGTAGATTGGCATCGCTTCTGATGCGCAATGGAATAGGTACCTGAAACGGCACCGTTAAACGACGCGGATCCGATATCTTGAAAGTGCGGTTATTCTTTATCATGTCGATAAAACTACGTGCGTGCGCGGCATAATCCATGGCTGCGACATAGTTATCTTCTGCATAGGACGCGGCGGCGGCATTGAGGAGGCGTTGTGCCTGAGTTTGCACTGACGGCTCGGACTCTGCGGATTGGGATGACTTCAAGTTTTCCATGGCCACCTCAACCTCGGCAATAGTCGAAGCGACAGCGGGCCGCGTGGCCAACCGCCGAAGCTTTACCTGGGCGCGGACGGCTTGGTTGGTAGTTTCTTGCAGCGCCTTGGCCTGATCCTGTTGCCGAACCTGTTGACTACGCATTTGCACCTCATTTTCTGCCAGCAACTTCTGCAGGCGTTCAATTTCATGCTGCTGTACTTCCTTCTCCGCCAACAGTTTTTGCAGGCGTTCGATTTCCTGCGACTCCTCCACGCAGACATCCAGCGGAGTTGCCGGAATCTCTGGCGAGGGCGATTTCAGGAGAATACCGCATGCCGTGATATTCAGGCCCAGCAACGCCACGATTGCCCAGTATAGTATTTGCCGTGCTCGAGCCTTGAGCAGACTGCGTAGCCTATCCGGCCGTATCAACAATCCCATCACTCCGTTATCTCCCGATGCTGTGGTGCCACCATACTACAATGCATATTATTGTTCAGCTCAGGTTTCGCAGTTCAGCTTTATGTGATACGCATCATTGTTTCCAGTGTTTGATTCAGGGGTAACCCAAGCCGCTAGCGTGGTGGCCTTGGCAGGCGCAGAGTGTGCTCAATCGCCTCTAACCACGCTATTCGGGTGCTCAGTTTAGGGGAATGGTGATAAGACTCTACCAGCATTACCGGCTTTTTCAATTTTTGTGGGTACTGGCACTACCCGGCTGGCTGCAAGTTTCGCACGTGCCCTCGCCTCGAAGGTATCCGCACCGTTTGCCAGCGCCACACCCATGCGACGATGAACAAATGATTCCGGTTTACCGAACAGACGCAAGTCGCTTTGTGGCACACGCAACGCCTCGTCCACCCCCCTGAATGCGATAGCCTGTTCTTCGAGTTGCCCGTAAATTACGGCGCTCGCGCCCGGCGCACGCAAGCCGGTATTTACTGCGAAGCCAAGTATGGCGCGCACATGCAGCTCAAATTCGTTCTGAAGCTGGCTGCACATCGTTACCATGCCGGTATCATGCGGGCGCGGGCTGACCTCGCTGAACCACACGTCATCGCCTTTGACGAATAGCTCCACGCCGAAGATACCCAGACCTCCGAGGTTATCGGTGATCTTTCCGGCAATATTACGGGCACGTTGCAATGCCAATGGCGACATTGCCTGTGGTTGCCAGCTTTCCACATAGTCGCCGTTAATCTGGATATGGCCAATGGGTTCGCAGAAGTGCGTTTCTGTTTCGCCATCCGCATTCATCGCGCGCAGGGTAAGCTGTGTTATTTCGTAATCGAAATGAATGAAACCCTCGACGATCACCCGTCCCTGATCCACCCTGCTACCGCTTGCGGCATAATTCCACGCTGCTTCTATTTCTTCCGTGCCATCAATTTTTGATTGGCCTTTGCCGGAAGACGACATCACCGGTTTAACTATGCAAGGGTAGCCGATGCCATTTTCAATCGCCGCACGCAATTCTTCCAGGCTGCTGGCGAAGGCATATGGCGAAGTCGGCAACTCCAGCGTTTCTGCCGCAAGACAGCGGATTCCTTCGCGATGCATGGTGAGTTTCGCGGCGCGCGCCGTAGGAATAACACGGGCTATTCCCAATCGTTCGATCTCTACCAGCATATCGGTATCGATCGCCTCGATCTCAGGTACGATGACTTGCGGCTGCTCATCTTCTATCAGTTTACGTAGCGCGGACCCATCCGTCATATCGATTACATGCGCGCGGTGCGCTACCTGATGACCAGGTGCATGGGGATACCGATCCACGGCGATGGTTTCTATGCCCAGGCGTTGCAATGCGATAATGACTTCCTTCCCAAGTTCACCGCTGCCGAGCAGCATGACTTTAGTAGCGGAGGGACTGAATGGTGTACCGATAATGAGCTGTTTATTCATGGTTTACCTGCTTCAGCAATTCCATTGCGGAAGGATTATGGCGGCAATTATACATTCTCCTGCCATGATGGGTATTCCCGAAAATGCGGCTATCTCCTTCAGGTCATCACAAATCGATCCGTTTGACAGTTAGCTCCTGAGCGCCTTTCTGGTTTTATACCATCGCAATT
>JBDTWQ010000091.1:0-3826 GCA_040006595.1 Nitrosospira sp. | reverse complement strand
CTAGTGCGATGAATCAAAAATATCACTATTGGAAAATGACTGGAATGTCGCCATGCCGCGTTGCTAGTCGTTGCACCTGAATAATTATGCGCCTATATCTGGTTTATTAATTTGAATCTGTTACGTATCAATATTTCCGGTTCACTACATTGGCATCCACACCATATAACTTCAACCTCGGTTGTTCAATAAAAAAATGATGCAGCGGTCTCTCGTTATTTTGTTCTGCCTGTTGCTGCCGCTGGCGTCGCCTGGTGCACAGGCGAAGGGCTTCCTATTCATGGATTCTACAGGTAAGAAACTCACACTTTCCGATTATAGAGGCAAATGGGTGCTGATAAATTTCTGGGCCACATGGTGCCCGCCTTGCCTAAAGGAAATTCCCGATCTGGTGTCGCTCTACGAAAGCAGAAAAGATGTAATGGTGATTGGTGTAGCGATGGATTATCGGGATCCGAAGACTGTGTTGAAATTCGTTGACTCACTCTCTATTTCCTATCCCATCGTGTTTGGCGACAAAAAAATTGCCGCTCAAATCGGTCCCGTATCGATGCTGCCCACTACGTATTTGTTTAATCCCGCTGGTCAGCCTGCAGCCTACAAGGTCGGATTAATCTCGCGAGAAAGCTTAGAAGAATTCATGCGGGAAAACTCCTCAAATCCTCAGAGCAAATATTCTGGCGAAGCCGCCCAGCGAAAGCAGAAATAAATCCGTGTATGGTATGCATACTCGGCCCCGTGCATACCCCCGCGCAAAACGTTGAAGGAACGATTGATTATACGCGTGGGCAAGTCTGAACGAGAGCAAATAAAAAGAATGGCAAAGGTATTGGCGTTAGTCTTCACATATTCTCATTTTTATAAAATCAATAATATCCTGCAAAGGAACAGCCTGAGACTTTTCATCCTGCCGTCCTTGATACTCTATATTTCCCTCCTTCAAACCCCGCTCACCAATAACGATGCGATGCGGGATACCGATTAACTCCATATCGGCAAACATCACACCAGGGCGCTCGTCGCGATCATCAAGCAGAACATCGATGCCGGCGTTAACGATCTCTGCATACAATCTTTCCACTTCGATCCTCACCTGCGTGTTTTTTCTGAATCCGATAGGAACAATAACGATCTGGAACGGCGCCATCGCGGCCGAAAAAATTATGCCACGCGTATCGTGGCTCTGCTCAATGGCAGCCGCCACGATACGCGAGACACCAATGCCGTAGCATCCCATCTCCATCGGCCGCGATTGCCCGGACTCATCAAGGTAGCCGGCTTTCATCGCTTCCGAATATTTGGTGCGTAACTGGAAAATATGTCCCACCTCTATGCCGCGGCAGATCTCCAATCTTCCCCTGCCATCCGGAGACATATCTCCGGAAACCACGTTACGGATGTCTAGAGTATAGTCAGGTTCTTTTGTATCACGTCCAAAATTAACGTTAGTAAGGTGATAATTTTCTTCGTTTGCACCACAAACGAAATTACTCATTACCATCACAGTGGGGTCAGCGATAACAGGAAGCCTTAGACCGACAGGTCCTATATATCCAGGAAGAGAATGAGTTTCCGCAAGAATCTCCGCTTCTGTCGCCAATCGGAAATCGGCAAGGAAGGGAATTTTTCGGATTTTCGTCTCGTTGAGATGATGATCGCCGCGTAGCAGCAATAAATGCATTCCGCCATTCGCGATAACCGCCAGGGTTTTTACCGTGTCCTCTACAGGACGATTGAGAAATACCGCAACCTCCTCGCAGGTTTTCATGCCTGCCGTCTCGACTTTCCGCATTACGCCATTAGCTGCTCCACGCGACTGTATCGGCCGCAGCGACTCGGCCATTTCGATGTTGGCGGCGTAATCCGACTCCGGGCAAAAAACGATGGCATCCTCGCCCGAATCCGCCAGAACGTGAAACTCGTGCGATCCACTTCCGCCTATTGCTCCGGTATCCGCGGTGACTGCACGAAATCTCAATCCCATGCGGGTGAATATCCGGCAGTAGGTGTCATGCATTATCCGATAAGTCTTCTCCAGGCTGGCAATCCCGGCATGAAATGAATAGGCATCTTTCATTATGAACTCGCGCGCCCGCATCACACCGAAGCGAGGCCGGATCTCATCGCGAAATTTGGTTTGAATCTGATAAAAGCTCAACGGCAATTGGCGATAACTTTTGATTTCTCGCCGCGCAATGTCGGTAACGACTTCTTCATGAGTAGGACCAAAGCAGAAATCGCGCTGATGTCTATCCTTGATTTTCAGCATCTGCGGACCGAATACGTCCCAGCGTCCGGTTTCCTGCCATAACTCGGCAGGCTGCACGGCGGGCATCAGGATCTCTACGGCACCGCTCTTATCCATTTCTTCCCGCACAATATTTTCAACCTTACGCAGGACTCTCACCCCCAGCGGCATCCATGTATAAAGGCCGCTTCCCAAGCGCCTGATGAGCCCTGCACGCAACATCAGCTTGTGGCTTACCAATTCCGCTTCGGCGGGTGCCTCCTTAAGGGTGGAAATAAAAAAGTTTGATACACGCATGTGCGTTCCGTTGTGACGATTAATTAGACGATTCTACCCTGAAAAACCGCAATGCAGCCTTTCTCTCCTGAATGTTTATGACGATGGATTTCATCTGGAAAGCTGGGCTGATAAACCGGACCAATACCAAAGCGCTTTACGCGCATCAAAATGAGGCCATACACCAACTCGGTTATTAATACTGTACGGAAGATGGACGCTGATTCAAATCTAAACTACACTAAAATTGTTAATTTGAAGGGATATAAAGGTGGCACAGGAATACGGAAATGACAAAAAACAATAGCTAACCAATCCGAGTTTTATTAATCTCGTGACAGCTTTCAATCTGGGATAAAATATGAAAAAATCTGTCCTCTTGTGACGGATCAAACGGGTGAATCGCATGATCGACCGTAACGGCTATCGCTCCAATGTCGGCATTATTCTACTAAACTCAAAAAATGAGGTTTTTTGGGGCAAGCGCATCCGGCAGGATTCCTGGCAATTTCCCCAAGGTGGTATTAAACCGGGCGAAAGTCCGGAACAGGCGATGTATCGCGAATTAACAGAAGAAGTAGGTTTGCACCCTTGGCATGTCGAGATCATCGGACGCACACGGGACTGGCTGCGCTACGAAGTGCCAGATCAGTGGATAAGGCGTGACTGGCGCGGAAACTACAAAGGGCAAAAGCAGATTTGGTACCTGTTGCGGTTAGTCGGACGAGATTGTGATGTGTCGCTACGCACGAGCGTTCGTCCGGAATTCGACGCCTGGCGCTGGAATCAGTATTGGGTCGAACTGGACTCTGTGGTCGAGTTCAAGCGACAAGTCTATCAGCAGGCGCTGACCGAACTGGCGCGGTTACTCAACCGCGCTCCCTTTGATGGAAATGGTTACGGTGGATCTGGCTATCCCGTCAGAGAACAGGTCGCGATTGCGCCTCCCAAGCAGGGCGAATAATAAGCGGTCAAATCTTTGACAAGGCACCCGTATGCGAAATATATCCAGGCTTTAAGGTTTTATGGACATCTCTAAGAATCCAGATTTGCGAGCATCCACTACTCTAATTGCCTGGTTATTTGCTTCGTTACGCTACTTCCCCAAAAAACTGTTCCCTGTATATCAAGAACATACGCTATGCCCCAAATTTCTCGTCTTCGGCTGATAAATCAGCTTGTCTGAAGCTTTGAATTTTTAGAGGTGCCCTTGGATAAGAGGTACCCTTACGGATAATTTGTAGGCGTAATCGGCTGCGCCACTACAGCCGCGTTTTTAGGAGATTACCGATGATAATGCGG
>JBDTWQ010000090.1:0-12970 GCA_040006595.1 Nitrosospira sp. | reverse complement strand
ATAATATGCTGTTGATGATCGATAATTATGATTCCTTCACCTATAACCTGGTGCAGTACTTTGGGGAGCTGGGTGAGGAAGTAACGGTGTTTCGTAACGACGAAATTACGCCGGACGAAATTTCGCAGCTAAACCCCGCGCGGATCGTAATTTCACCCGGTCCCTGCACCCCTAGTAAGGCGGGTATATCGATACCCTTGATTGAGCGCTACAGGGGGCGGGTCCCCATATTGGGCGTGTGTCTCGGCCACCAAAGCGTAGGTCAGGCTTTTGGCGGCAAAATCGTTCACGCCAAGCAACTCATGCATGGCAAAACTTCGCCTATTTTCCACAAAGGTGTTGGCATGTTTCGAGGCCTGCCAAATCCGTTTACGGCGACACGCTATCACTCCCTTGTTATTGAGCGTGAAAGTCTGCCGGATTGCCTGGAAATCACTGCCTGGACGGAGGATGGCGAAATCATGGGCGTTCGCCATAAAACTCTGGCGGTCGAAGGTCTGCAGTTTCATCCGGAATCCATTCTGACCGAGCACGGGCACAAATTGCTGGAAAATTTTCTGAATCAGTGAATAGCCTATGTGATGGGGCACACCGCAAAAGGACATTATCATGAAACCGCAGGAAGCGCTGACCCGTATCATCGAGCACCGTGAAATCTTCCACGACGAAATGCTCTCGCTCATGCGCCAGATCATGCGCGGAGAGTTGTCACCGGTGCTGATCGCCGCCATCATCACTGGGCTGCGGGTAAAAAAAGAAACCATCGGCGAAATTGCGGCTGCCGCACAAGTGATGCGCGAATTCGCTATTCGTGTGGAAGTCGTGGATAACCAGCATCTGGTAGACACGTGTGGGACTGGCGGAGATGCGGCACATACTTTCAACATCTCCACCGCCGCGGCTTTTGTCGCCGCAGCTGCCGGGGCGCGAGTCGCCAAGCACGGCGGCCGCTCGGTATCCAGCAAGTCGGGAAGTGCGGATGTACTTGAAGCTCTGGGCGTCAATCTTAATCAAACGCCTGGGCAAATAGCAGACGACATAAGGGAAATCGGCCTCGGTTTCATGTTTGCGCCCAATTTCCACAGTGCCATGAAATATGCTGCGCCTGTACGGCGCGATCTCGGCGTTCGCACCCTGTTCAATATCCTCGGGCCGCTGACCAACCCAGCCGGGGCGAAGAATCAGGTGCTAGGGGTGTTTCATCCCGATCTCGTTGGCATCCTGACGCGGGTACTGCAGCGCCTGGGCAGCCATCACGTGATGGTGGTCCATGGCAGGAATGGCCAAGGTGGCCTGGATGAGATCACCATAGCGGGTGAAACGCAGATAGGCGAACTCCGGCACGGCGAGGTAACAGAATACACCATCAAACCGGAAAATTTCGGCATGAAGACCGCTGCAATCGAAACAATACAGGCGCAAGACACCACCCAATCCAGAGAGATATTAATGTCAGTTCTGGATAATCAGCCAGGCCCGGCACTCGATGTAGTGTTACTTAATGCGGCCGCAGCAATCTATGTTGCAGGTATGGCGGCATCGCTGGAGCAAGGTTTGAAAAAAGCCCGTACCGCCGTAGAAAGTGGGGCGGCCAAGGCAAAGTTGCGGGAACTGGTCGAATTCTCAAATCGGGATAGAGTCTCTCTGGTTTAATCAATGCCTGATATTCTGCAACAGATTCTGACCGTCAAGATGCAGGAAATTGCCGCGGAAAAGGCCGTCAAGCCCTTGCTTGTGATGCGTCGAGAAGCGGAGGCTGTGGCGCCACCCCGGGATTTCACGGGTGCAATCCGCAATAAAATTAATGCTGGGTTGCCTGCGGTCATTGCAGAAATCAAGAAATCCAGTCCTAGCAGGGGCGTATTACGCGAGCACTTTGACCCCGCTGCTATCGCCGCCAGTTACGCGCTGCACGGTGCAGCCTGCCTGTCGGTACTAACCGACAGGCAATTTTTTGGCGGCAGCGGGGAATATCTGAAGCAGGCCCGAGCCGCTTGTGATCTGCCGATTCTGCGCAAAGATTTCATGCTGGACGAATACCAGGTAGTTGAGGCGCGCGTTATGGGAGCAGATTGCATCCTGATAATTGTCGCAGCGTTCTGTATGTCTTGTACCTTCATTGACGAACATCAGCGAGAGGAGGAAGTGATTGCCCGAATGCTCAAACTCGAATCGCTCGCTCAAGCGCTCGGTATGGCAGTACTGATTGAAGTTCACGACGGGGCGGAACTGGAGCTCGCATTACAATTGAGTTCTCCGCTGATTGGTATCAATAACCGCAACCTGCGTACCTTTGTAACGTGCCTGGATACTACGCTGCAACTGCTTGACCGCATTCCGTCCACACGCATCGTAATCACGGAAAGCGGAATCGTTGCTGAAGCCGATGTCACACTGATGCGCGACCATCAGGTTAATGCCTTCCTTGTGGGCGAGGCCTTTATGCGCGCGGACAATCCAGGGATGGAATTGGCGCGATTATTCGGGTAAAGTTACTAAAGTTACAAGTATGTATAACTGCATCGTGGTATTTTTCAGGATTGCGCCTACTGTGAATCGCGGTTCAAACAATTTGTTGCAAAAAAGCAACACAAGCTTCTTCGATATATCGAAAGTCGCTGGATTTTCTTGCTACAAATTGTTGCGTTAGGCACAATCTCTCAACCTTCTCACTTTGAGAAGTCCAAGCAGCGGGACGCACTCCACCGAAATAGGGTCGGTGAGTTGGCCCAACCGTTTCAACTTTAAAGGAGATTTTCCACATGAAAAAGAAACTGATTGCACTGGCTGTCGCTGGGGCACTCGCAGCCCCGGTGGTTGCATCCGCGCAGGGGACGAACGTCACAATCTTTGGTCGGGTGCAAGCTGAATACAGCCTCGTCGATTTTTCCGGTACGCCCAGTCAGGGAGCGCTGCAAGATAATTCCCGTTCGTCACGTTGGGGCCTCCATATTACCGAGGATCTCGGCAATGGCCTCAAGGCAAATGCCCGGCTGGAACAAGGTTTGAACGCTGGCTCCGGTTCAGCTACCACTCCTCGTGAGCAGTGGGTAGGTCTTTCCAGCAATAACTGGGGCGATGTTAAATTTGGTCGCGTTCAGTCTCCCTTCAAGGACTTCGCTGGCGGCATGACGATTGATCCGTTTGCTTATACAACCCTGCAAGCTGGCGGCTCGGGCGGCACCATGTCCGCAGGCGCCAACGGCCTGGGTTCGGGTGCAAATACCTTCGTCAACAGTGCTATTCGCTTTGACTCCGCAACCATAGAAGGATTCTCCTTCGCTGCTCTGTTTATGCCCGGCGATGCGAATTCGCTAAATCCGCTTCAACAGGGAAGCCTAGCTGGCTTCGCACCCGGCGGCTTGGGTATCAATGGTAATACCGGCGGCAGGAATGGCGACTTCGACGGTCAGGCTGCTGCCAAATACCATGCCGATTTCATGGGCATGGGATTTGATGTGTTCGGCGGCTACTCCAGGGACAATGCCAACCAGACACAAAAGGCCATCGGTCTAAAAACTGAAGAGGTATGGCGGGTCGGTGCTTCCTGGTCCTTCGAGAACTTCAAGCTCAGCGGTCAATATGAAAACATCAACAATGCTATTGGCTCTGCAACCTGTAGCAGCGCAGCTTCTCTTACAGCGAATCCGCTTGACGCACCTGGAAGCGGTTCAGGACAATGTAATTCCGCCATGAATGCCGGCGGCGACGGCAATATCTGGTTCGCGGGTGGGCAATACAGGTTGGGCAACACCACCCTGGTAGCGCAAGGCGGGATGACCAAAGCTCATGCAGGAGGTCTCGATCCCGCGGCAGGAGCACGTAAAGCCGACAGCTTTACGGTGGGCGCGATCCACAGCCTGAGCAAGCGCACGAGCATCTTCGGTGGATATCAGCATGTATATGTGACTAATCCGAATGGTGGTCAAAATCTCGATACTCTTGCTCCAGTTTACGCCACTGGCAATCGTGCTACCTATACGGTTGGTGTTCGCCACAACTTTTAATCGAGTCAAGTCAGTTGAAAATGGGGCGCTTCGGCGCCCCATTTTTTTGCTTCATTTTGATTGGAGGGGGGGATCGGATAGATCATGACATGCTCATGAAAAGTCGGTTATTTCCTCCAGGAATTCAGATAGAGACACGCGTATTAACCTTGAAGAAGCTGTGTGTTTAGTTTATGAAATATACGTGCTAATATACTGGCGCGATAAAAGTGTCAGGAGAAGAAGCAAAATGAGGAGAGAGACATAAAAGCCTATATTGCAGCGTAAGAAGTTTTAGGAATTCATGGTACTTGTAAAAAACAAGTGCATTATTCGTGTGTGGCTATCAATCAGTTTATTGAAGTTTTTTGGAGGATTTACTCATGGGAGTTCCTTTACGTCAACAGATAGCGGTAGGCAGTTATCTGATCAAGCAGAAGTTGAAAGGAGTGAAAAAATATCCTTTGGTTTTAATGTTGGAGCCTCTTTTTCGTTGTAATTTAGCCTGTGCAGGCTGCGGCAAGATTGATTATCCTGAGGACGTTCTTGACCAGCGCCTTACGTTTGAGCAATGCATGGAGGCGGTTGACGAGTGTGGTGCGCCGATGGTATCGATTCCTGGTGGCGAACCGCTAATACATAAAGAAATGCCGCAAATCATTGCAGGTATCGTTGCCCGGAAGAAGTATGTCTATCTCTGCACGAATGCGCTTCTGTTGAAAAAAAGGATTGATGACTATACGCCGTCTCCTTATCTGACTTTTTCCATCCATCTGGATGGCATGAAAGAAAGGCACGATGCCTCGGTTTGTCAAGACGGTGTTTTTGATCGGGCGGTTGAGGCAATAAAATTGTGTGTGGCAAGAGGATTTCGAGTCACCGTAAACTGTACCCTGTTTCAGGGTGAAACCGCGGATGACGTTGCTGAATTTCTGGATTACGCCATGGAGTTGGGCATCGAGGGCGCAACCATTGCACCGGGATTCAGCTATGAACGTGCGCCGAAGCAGGATATCTTTATTAAGGGACAAGACACCAAGAAACTGTTTCGGGGTATTTTTGAAATCGGGAAGAAGCGCAACTGGAAATTGAATCATTCCAAGCTTTATCTTGATTTTCTGGCCGGTAACCAGGATTACGAATGCACCCCATGGGGTAACCCGACACGTAACATATTTGGCTGGCAGAAGCCTTGCTATTTATTGCCGGATGAGGGGTATGCGGCCAGTTTTCAGGAGTTGCTGGATGACACCCCCTGGGAAAAATACGGTAACAGCAGTAATCCAAAATGTGCGCAATGCATGGCTCATTGTGGTTATGAAGCAACTGCCGTTGAAGATATGTTGCAGCACCCGCTGAAGGCATGGCTCGCTTCTATCAGAGGCCCGAGGACGACGGGCGCAATGGTGGCTGAGCCGACGCCTAAATGGGCAACCGAGGAACTGAAAGCCAGAAAAACAATTGGCGGAATCCCTGTCAAAGTTCAGCGATAAAGGGCAAGTACGGTCACCCGTTCAAGCGCGTGAGCAGAGAGCGTGCGCATGTGCTCAATGGTGTTTCGTATGCCATTGGAATCCTGGTCTGTTCCAAATTCGCAACGTCGCCGGGGAGGCTTTCCCGGGCGACGGTGTCGCTTGGGCGTGAAGTTGGTGATGGGTTATCACGGAACTTCGGGCGATTCGGGACATGATGGCGCGTTGCTTGTCATTAGTACGCTATACTGGCCATGATATGGATTTCGAGGCTAATTATAGTGCGGTTAGCGCACTTGCTGTAAAGGCTGTCAATATGAAATTCATTCGTGCAATAAAGTACGTATTGCAACTCCAGATAATAGTATTCATGCTGGGGATCCCGCTTGAGTCCTGGGCCGAGACTCCAGACTCCCGCAGTCCGGAACAGATCGTAAACTATCTGCACGACTCACTTATAAAGGCAATGCGTGAGGGCGAAAAACTCGGTTATCAAGGACGTTTCGAACTGCTGGCTCCCGTCATTGATCACACTCACGATCTCGATTTTATCGCACGTACCACTTTAGGCGCCAATTGGGCTCAGCTGGATACTGAGCAGCAGCGTATTTTTGCGGATGTTTTCCGAAAGCTCAGCATTAGCACCTACGCGGGATGGTTTAAAAGCCACGAGGGAGAGCGTTTTGAATTTCTGGAGCAGCAGTCCATGCCGCGGGATCAGATACTGGTGCGCAGCAGGCTGGTTCCACTGAAGGGTGAGCCTGTACGTTTTGACTATATCCTGCGTCGCGGGAAAGACGGTTGGCGCATCGTCAACATCCTTGCTGACGGTGTCAGCGATCTCGCGCTGAAACGTGTCGAGTACCGCGCCATCCTTCAACGCGATGGTTTCTCGACACTCATCGACATGCTCAAGAAAAAGATCGTCCTGGCTGAACAAAATTAAATAGAACCACGCAGCACCCAGGATCGATCTTCTGATTGTTTCCCGAAGGATGACCATACCAATCAAAGCTTCTCACAGCCGCATCTACGACGTCTTTGCGCGCTGGACCACAATCTCCTACCGTTATGCTGCCTGGGTCCTTCTGGGAGCGTTACTGGTCGCTGTGGCAAGTAGCGTCTATGTTTCACGTCATCTCGGTATGAATACTGATACTACGGACATGCTTTCCGAGCATCTGCCGTTTCGTATCAATATGAAGCACTACAATGAAACCTTCCCTCAGGACATGGAAACTCTGCTGGTGGTGCTGGAAGCCCCCACACCCGAGCAGGCTTACATGGCAACAGTCCGTCTTGCAGCGCGTTTAAAACAGGACACCACGAATTTTTATGATGTCTATCCACCCAATGTGGATGATTTTTTCGCGCGCAATGGTTTACTCTACCAAAGTCTCCCGGAACTGGAACAGATCACTGATCGCTTGGCCGCAGCACAGCCGCTGCTGGCACATATCGCCGGGGATCCCACGCTGCCTACTTTTGTTTCTGTACTCAACGGTGCGGTAGAAGAACTGCGGAAAGGACGCAGCATGGAACTTCAACCTGTGCTAAGCGCGATGAGCACAACCTTGGATGCGCGGCTTGCGGGGTCGCCTAAGGTGTTGTCATGGCAATCCCTGTTTCATGGCGAGCCACAGAAAAGCAAATATCAGGAGCTGATCGTAGTAAAGCCGAGGCTTGATTACACCCTGTTATTCCCGGCGGAACAATCTATTGCCGCGTTACATGCGGCAGCAAAAGATATCGGTGTGACGGGAGATGGGCCATTGCGGTTGCGCATTACCGGGGAAGTGGCTTTAGCCGAAGAGGAGCTCAACAGCTCGCTTCGCGGCATGGAGTATGCAGGAATAATTACATTTGTAATGGTGGCAGTGGTGCTCTACTTCGCGATGCGTACCGCTGGGCTGATACTTAACGTGCTGCTTTGTCTGACGATGGGCCTGATTCTTACCGCGACCTTCGCTACTGCAACCGTCGGTCATCTTAATCTTATCTCCATCGCTTTTGCGGTGTTGTATATTGGTTTGGGGGCGGATTTTGCAATTCACTTTCTGCTGCGGTATCGCGAAGTGCTGGAAAGCGGTCTTGCGCCGACCGAGGCCATGCACGTGTCTGGTGGCGATGCTGGCGCCGCACTGACTGCATGTACGCTCACAAACGCTATTGGCTTCTATGCGTTTATACCTACCGATTACAGTGGGGTAGCGGAGCTGGGGATCATCTCCGGCACCGGCATGATCATCAGCCTCCTGGTTACACTTACCCTGGGTCCTGCCCTGCTACGTTATTTGCCGAAAAGACCGCAAACCAAATTTATTGCGAAGGGCTCGGTGGGCAAGGTGCTCGAGTTATCCTTGAAATGGCATAAACTGACGTATGCTGCGACCCTGGTAGCTGTCGTAGCTGCTATTGCTTTATTGCCTCAGGTGAGATTTGATTACAATCTGCTAAATATGCAAGATCAAAAGGGAGAAGCGGTGCAGACTTTTCGCAATCTTCTCGCCGATACCGAGCATTCACCCTGGCATGCAGTTGCGCTGGCTAGCGATCGTAAGGAAACGGAACGTCTAGCGCGACGGCTGGCGGAGCTCCCAGAAGTGAGCAAGGTAGTCACGGTTCTCGATTTTGTGCCAACGGAGCAGGAGGAAAAACTCTTGCTTATCGAGGAGATGGCGCTTACGGTAGGCCCGATTACAGTTTCAACGAAGGGTCGGACCGTTGGGGAGGATGTCTCGCTGCAGCAGCGTAAAGCATTGGATGAACTGGCCGTTGCATTAGACCGATTCATAGCCGAGCGTCCTGATCATCCTGAGGCGGTAACCATACGGACTCTCAGGTCATCCCTTAGCTCCCTGTTCGCTCAACTAGATGCGGCCAGCGCCAGCGAAAGGGGAAAGCTTCTATATGCTGTGGAGGAGGACCTGCTTGCTACATTGCCGGCTGCTTTGCAGAGTCTGCGCTCTGCTACCGAAGCTGTCCCATTTAGTGAGCAAGACCTGCCCGCATCATTAGGCAGTCGCTGGCACAGCCGGACAGGTGAATACCGATTGGCAGCTTATCCGGCAGAAGATCTCAACGACAACGAGGCGTTGCGGCGTTTTGTGCGGGCGGTCCAACAAGTGGCGCCGGACGCGACCGGCGCGCCCATGGTGAGTCTTGAGGCAGGGGAGGCTGTTGTGCAGGCCTTCGTTCAGGCGTTCTTGTTGGCGTTGGCGGGGATTGTCATATCATTGTTAATGTTGCTGCGCAGCGTGAAATACACCCTGTTAGTGCTGATTCCACTTTTGTTGTCTAGTTTGTTCACCGCCGCATTCACAATCTTGTTGAACGTACCGTTCAACTTCGCCAACATTATTGCCTTGCCGCTGCTGCTGGGTCTTGGTATCGACAGCAGCCTACACATGGTGCATCGAAGTCTGAATAACGAGCTGGTCAGCGAAGTTTTGATTCACACTAGTACCGCGCGCGCCATTTTTTACAGTGCCTTGACCGCATTGGTGGATTTTGCCAGCCTCATGTTTTCATCGCACCAAGGCACCGCCAGTATGGGGATAATGCTTACTGTGGGACTGACTTTTACTCTAGTTTGTACTCTCGTTATTCTGCCGGCGTTGCTGCGGTCTCCAGTTCAAGCCGCAAAAGTATAGTAGGGGACCATCGCAAGAAGTGCTCTATCGCGTGAACTTCGGAGCCACTACATAGCTTTTACATGAAATAAAGTTACGCGCCAATTTGATAATTATTGTTTATACTTCGCACCTTGAGGTGAACCACCGCATTGCTGAATATAACAATCTTACGAGATAACAGGACTGTTTATCCTTTAATCATGACGCGTAACCATCCGACGATCGTTTTATTGCTAGTATGTGCAGCGCTGCTGACGGGTTGCGCTACCACGCGTCCGAATGATCAGCGAGTAGATCAGAGTATAGATTCGATCGATCCCAATGAAAAAACCAATCGTAAATTTTATAACTTTACCGATGCGGTCGACCGGAATATTCTGGCGCCGGTTGCGGACGTCTATATAAAGTACGTGCCCAATCCGATGCAGCGTTCGATTGGAAACTTCTACGATAATCTTGCCTACCCAAATGTAATTCTTAACGATTTTTTGCAGGGTAAGGTACGCCAGGGATTGCAGGACAGTTTGCGATTCCTCGTCAATTCGACTATTGGTGCGGGAGGACTTTTTGATATGGCGGCACCCATGGGTTTGGTGCAGCATGACGAAGATTTTGGGCAAACGCTCGGTGTTTGGGGTGTCAAAACAGGGTCCTATTTGTTTGTTCCTTTAATTGGGCCAAGCAGCTATCGCGACGCGCCGGGCATTCCCGTCAGCATGTTCAGTAACGTTCTTTTTTATGCAGGCTCAGTAGCAAGTATCGCTATTACAGGACCCGTCGCTGCTTTGGGTGTTATTGACAAACGGGCGAGGCTAACCGGACCCATGCGCATTCGTGACCAGGCGGCGCTGGACCCTTATCTATTTGTGCGCGAAGGATTTTTGCAACAGCGTAAACACCTGATCTACGATGGGGATCCGCCGCCAGAAAGCTACGACGATCCGCAGCATGAGGATATCGTACATAAAGAGATCGCAGCGAAGCCTTTGCGTTGACGGTTGCATCCAGGCAGACTGCGGGCGGATATGAAGGCCGCTATCGTGCCTCCGATCAGGCTGCGGTCAGCGTACCACGGCAAGTATCGATAGTGAATGGCTTGTGGCAATCATCCACATTCTGTCTTTGTGAATGTCAGCAGGTTCTATTATAAGCAGACTGATAAATTACACATGAAGTATGTAACACCGCAATTTAGGCAAGAAAAAATGAAAAGTTCTGAAGGTACCGCAAGATTGTTTACGGAAGATCAATACCCAAACTCAACCAATACAGTAGCGCTGGAAAATGGATTAGCCACAGCGCGATCGGCGCTGCTGTCTTTACAGAAAGAGGATGGCCACTGGTGTTTTCCATTGGAGGCTGACTGTACGATCCCGGCCGAGTACGTGCT
This sequence comes from Nitrosospira sp., assembly GCA_040006595.1. Classification (GTDB taxonomy): domain Bacteria; phylum Pseudomonadota; class Gammaproteobacteria; order Burkholderiales; family Nitrosomonadaceae; genus Nitrosospira. The sequence continues at coordinate 2,487 of JBDTWQ010000090.1, read as the reverse complement.
GATGATGCATTTCCTGGATGATGTGGATGTGAATCTGGAAGTCAGACTGGCTCGATTTATCCGTGAGAAGCAGGATCTGGAGCATGGGGGTTGGCCGTTGTACTACGGCGGTCATTTTGATCTAAGCTGTACCGTCAAGGCATATTATTCCCTGAAGCTCGTGGGTGATTCCCCCGATGCCCCCCATATGAAGCGCGCTCGCACAGCTATATTGGAGCACGGAGGCGCAGCGCGGACTAATGTGTTCACGCGGATATTGCTCGCTATGTATGATCAGATCCCCTGGCGTGGTGTTCCGTTTGTGCCCGTGGAAATCATATTGTTGCCCCGCTGGTTTCCATTTCACCTGAGCAAAATTGCCTACTGGTCGCGTGCCGTGACGGTACCGCTGTCCATTCTATGCAGCTTGAAGGCGCGAGCCGCGAATCGGCGCAAGGTTCATATCCGCGAACTATTTACGGTCCCTCCGGAGGAAGAGCGAGACTATTTTCCAGTGCGCACTCCCCTTAATCGGATGTTCCTGCTCATCGAGCGCACTGCTTCGCGATTCGAGCCGCTTATTCCCAAGGCCCTGCGCCGTTTCGCGCTACGCCGCGCGGAACGTTGGACAGTGGAGCGGCTTAACGGTAATTACGGTTTGGGTGGGATTTTTCCAGCCATTGTAAATGCCGGCGAGGCGCTGGCATTGCTGGGGTACCCTTATGAGCATCCTTATCGGGAACAGTGCCGCCAAGCTCTTCGAGGGTTGCTAGTCGATGAGGGGGAGCGCGCTTGGTGTCAGCCATGCGCTTCGCCCGTATGGGACACTGTCCTTGCGTCCCTCGCATTACAGGAAGATTCTGGTGCGGATCAGCGGCCCATCCGAAAAGCTCTTGATTGGCTGATTCCCAACCAGATACTCGATGCACCCGCGGATTGGCAAGAAGATCATCCTGATCTGGCGGGAGGTGGCTGGGCTTTTCAGTACGCCAATCCTCATTATCCGGATCTGGACGACACCGCTGCCGTGGCATGGGCACTGCATCAAGCGGACCCGCAAATTTATCGCGAAAGCATAGAGCGAGCGGCAGAATGGCTCGCCGGCATGCAATCCCGTAACGGTGGCTTTGCGGCTTTCGATACCGATAATACTTATTATTATCTCAATGAAATTCCATTTGCTGATCACGGCGCCTTACTTGACCCGCCTACCAGCGATGTCACCGCTCGTTGCACCGGTTTTCTAGCCTTGCACGGTAAATCCGGGCACAAGGCCACCGTGGAACGGGGTCTGGCTTACCTGTTTCGCGAGCAGGAGCCCAGCGGAGCTTGGTTCGGGCGCTGGGGAAGCAATTATATTTACGGTACCTGGTCGGTACTGGAGGCGTTTCGGCTAATGCGTCTAGATACCAATCACCTCGCTATTCGCCGTGCGGCACAGTGGCTGAAATCCGTGCAACGCGATGACGGGGGCTGGGGTGAGGGCAACGATACTTACTTCGAACCGCAACGGGCCGGGCAATTTGAGATGAGTACATCATTTCAGACTGCATGGGCGTTGCTCGGTCTGATGGCGGCAGGAGAAGGGCGTAGCCATGAAGCGCAGCGTGGCATCGAGTACCTGTTGCGCCAGCAAGGCAGCGATGGTCTATGGAACGATCCCTGGTTCACCGCGCCGGGGTTCCCGAGGGTTTTCTACTTGAGATATCACGGTTACGCGAAGTATTTTCCGTTTTGGGCTCTGGCCAGATTCCAAGCGCTGACACAAAAGACTTCTGTTTGATATGATAGGTATCGTGACAGCCCTACGCGTGGAAGCTCGTTGCGTTACCCCGCTCCGTTTACCCTTTAATCAAATGATTGGCTTGGGGGAAAGCGCAGCGATATGGCTCTGCGGAATGGGCGAAGAGGCGGCTAGGGGAGCAGCGGAAGGGTTGATGGCGGGCGGTGCAACGTCTTTGATGAGCTTGGGGCTTGCTGGTGCATTGGATTCGCGCCTGCGTCCGGGAGATCTGGTGTTACCTGAGTCGATCTACGCCGGTCGCCCGCTGCAGGTTGATTTGGGCTGGCGTACCCGTCTGCGCGCGTTGCTGCCCGCCCGTTTGAGTGTCGCGGGCGGTATGTTGGCTGCCAGCAAGCAGGTATTGACATCGGCAAATGCAAAAAGTGACTTGGCACAAGCTACCGGAGCCTGCGCAGTTGATATGGAAAGTGGCGCGGTGGCAGAGGCTGCTGCTCATGCCGGTATGCCGTTCCTGGTCGTGCGAGCAATCTCGGATCCAGCCGAATTCTCGCCCCCTTCCATTCTTCTGGGCGCGATACGTCGCGATGGTAGCGCCGATCTGGCGCGCCTGCTGTCACTAATGCTGCGGCGATCGGTGACACTCGGCACATTACTGCGTCTTGCGGTGGACTCGCGTGCCGCGTGTTCCACGTTAGCCACAGTAGTGCGGTGTGCAGGCCCCGAAATGGGAATTGGCCCGAATCACTCAGCCGATACACGGCGGA
>JBDTWQ010000089.1:0-10714 GCA_040006595.1 Nitrosospira sp. | reverse complement strand
GTGCTCAAAATATTTGAACAGCAATCGGGTTCCATACTCAGTTCGCACCAATTTTTCTTTCCAGCCGACTACTTAAACTTAAGTGTTCTCGATTGGATTCGTTGGATGAAAAACTTGTAGCCTGCCATAGCGGCAGCTGCTCCAGTTCATAACGATCTTTCTCTTCTAATCACGACTCCAAATAACCCTGCGGACGTATACACACTGTTATTGCTCAATTACTTTGCATGTAAACAGTGCCTTCTGTCTTCATAATAAACTGTCCCGTAAACTTGCCTGTCTTCCTGTGTAGGCCGGAAATTGTGAGTAGCCTCATCCGCATTCCCAAATTAACACCGCGTACTTCCAAGATTGCTTTCAGGAAATGAGAAATTCACAAATTTATTAACTCATCCAAGCCTTGATTAGCGTACTAAAGTCCAATTGTTCCCCCCGTCGAAATTGATATGATGCGAATATGGCCTAACGCGAAAATGACTACTTGTTAAAAGGATCCGCCCGTATAGGATTTTTTAATTGAATGAGTTAGCCCGAACTCGCGTTGTACTGCTGTGACTAACGTAATATCCGCAAATGCACAATAACTGGACACAGTTGTATTACAAAGTTAACAAAGTGCAAAGAAGCTCTGGATCGGGGGCATATATACTTATTAAAGTAAAATCTCATGCAGGTGCCGGTCCTTACGGATCAAGCCCGGGCGCTTGATCCGTAAGGACCGGCAATAAGAAAAACAGGATGTGGCAGCGGTGTCCTATCGCTTACGGATACTATAAGGGGCCAAAGTTGCTTCGTATTTATAATCATTATATCTCCAGGACTGCGATTCTGCTTATTAGCACGGAAGTTTTCGTGCTGATGGTCGCGTTTTATTTAGGGGCGAGTTTGCGTTTTTTTGGTCAAAGTGAATTATTTCCTTTTTCCTTTTCCTCGTTGTTTCCGGTAGCCGGCACTTTCACCTTCGTCATGATCCTGAGTATGGCAGCGATGGGAATGTATCAACTGGATTTTCGGCCGGATATCAAAGAGACCTTATTCCGTCTCATGCCGTCAATGATGTTGGGATTCGGAATCATGACCCTGATTTTTTATCTGCTGCCCGACCTCTATTCCGGTCGCGGCATACTGGGGTTAGTGATGCTTCTGGCTTTAACCGGGATTCTTCTAACACGAGCAGCTTTTCTTAGGTGGTCCAGCCTGGGAATTCTGGTGTCGCAAGCCATCGTCCTGGGTATAGGCAGCAGGGCAAAGGAGTTCGTCGATCAAGCCAAGGATGAGCCTCGCCGCAGTGGATTCAAGATTATAGGTTTTGTACCATTGCCGGACGAGGACCTCCAAGTACCATCCTCCGCCGTCTTGCCGAAGGCGGAGTCCTTGATGTCGCTGGTTAATCAATACGGCGCGGGAGAAATCATCATCGCAATTCAGGAACGGCGTGGCGGCTGTTTTCCTATCCAGGATCTACTGGAATGCAAGCTGAATGGGATTAAAGTGACCGATTCAGCCGCTTTTTTTGAGCGTGAACGCGGTCAGATCCGTGTGAATTCACTTTACCCAAGCTGGTTAGTTTTTGGTGGGGGGTTCGATCAAAGCCCTCTTAGATCGGGCATCAAACGAGTTTTCGACTTGGCTGCGAGCGGAGTTCTGCTGGTTGTCACATTACCAGTAATGCTCATTGCCGCTCTGTGTATTCTTTTCGAGGATGGCGCCCCCATTTTTTACCGGCAGGAAAGGGTCGGGAAAGGAGGGAGAACATTTATGGTGCTAAAGTTTCGTAGTATGAGAAATGATGCGGAGAAAAGTGGAAAACCTCAGTGGGCGGCAGCGGATGATCCCCGTACAACCCGGGTGGGAAGGATTATCCGCAAATTGAGAATTGATGAGCTTCCGCAGATATTCAATGTCTTGAATGGCGAAATGAGTTTTGTGGGTCCCCGCCCAGAAAGGCCTTATTTTGTAAATCAACTCTGCACTGAAGTCCCCTATTACAACGTTAGGCATAGCATTAAGCCCGGAATAACTGGATGGGCCCAAGTTCGCTACGGGTATGGCGCCTCACTGGAAGACGCCCTCGAAAAGCTTCAGTACGATCTGTACTATGTGAAGAACCACAGTTTGTTCCTTGATATCATCATCCTGATAGATACGGTAGAAGTCGTTGTGCTAGGGAAGGGTGGGAGATGATTTCCGGGTGCGGCGACATGTCATGTTGACAAGTATTGCGACAGCCAGCTACACAATGGCTGCCGTGGCGCATTCTTTTTTGGCAATACTCTTGTTAACGAGCTGGCGGGGCCGCTTACACGGGATAGTGCTGCCCATCGCTTGTCTGTTTTCTGCGCTGTGGGCAACCGTGCTTGCTTATCAGGCTACGCAGACCTCCCCGCTTTCGCTCCTGACGGATGTCCTGGAGATCCTCAGAAACGCCGGCTGGTCCGCGTTTCTAATAACACTGCTGGGACCTTACCGGCAGTTGGATGTCTCCTCAACCCCAAGGGTCAGACCTGCCGTGGCGGCTATCGTGGCGCTCTACATTGTATGCCTTGCCGTAGCCCTATACTCTCATGGGAATTTTGATTTTTCGTCCCATAAAACTATCGATTTTATTAATAATATTGTTGGAAGCGTGGCAATGGCGATCGTTGGCATGATCCTGGTGGAGCAGCTTTACAGGAACACGCCAGTCAAACAGCGCTGGGGAATAAAGTTCGCCTGCCTCGGCATAGGTACGATTTTTGCCTATGATTTTTACTTATATAGCGATGCTTTGCTGCTCAGACATATGAATCCCGAGATCTGGACGGCACGCGGCATAGTTAACGCATTGGTTGTTCCGCTTGTTGCCGTGTCGGCTGCACGAAATCCTCAATGGTCATTGGGTATCACAGTATCACGTCGTATCCTTTTCTATTCAGCAGCATTGTTTGGCACCGCCATATATTTATTGGCCATGGCTGCCGCCGGCTATTACCTTCGTTTTTTTGGGGGGAGCTGGGGCACGGTCATGCAGGTGACTTTCTTGTTTGGCGCTGTAGTCCTGCTGCTGGCCGTGCTGTTCTCGGGCACTTTACGCTCCTGGTTGAGGGTCTTCATCAGCAAGCATTTTTTCAGTTATAACTACGATTATCGGGAAGAATGGTTAAATTTTACGCGTACTCTTTCAGAAGGCGAGCATGGGTTGGGAGAACGCGTAATCCAGGCCTTGGCTCAGCTGGTCGAGAGTCCTGGCGGTGGCTTGTGGATCAGACGAGAATCTGACAATTGCGAACCCGTAACACATTGGAATATGCCTTTGACAGGCGGACTTGAGGCGGTAAATAGTCCCTTTTGCAAATTTCTCGAGCATAAGGAATGGGTAATAGAACTGCAGGAATATGCCAGAAATCCGGAAAAATACTCAGCAATCACTCTGCCGCAATGGTTGCAAGCCATTCCCAAAGCATGGCTGGTCGTACCGCTAATTCAGCACCGAAAGTTATTTGGTTTTGTAGTGCTGGCACAGCCCAGGAGTAGAGTAAAGCTGAACTGGGAAGTGAGCGACCTGCTTAAAGTGGCCGGTAACCAGGCGGCAAGTTATCTTGCGCAACACGAAGCGGCCAATGCACTTCTGGTGGCGCGTCAGTTTGAATCATTTAACCGTATGTCAACCTTTGTAGTGCATGACTTGAAAAATCTGGTTTCTCAGTTATCGCTCTTGCTTTCCAATGCGGAGAAGCATAAAAAGAATCCTGATTTTCAACGAGATATGATTGAGACAGTGTATCTCTCCGTTCAAAAAATGAAACGCCTCCTGGAGAAATTAAGCAGTGGCGATTCGTCGGAAAAAGCGACCCCCCTTTTCATCGCCGGGTTATTACAAGAGGCGGTAAAGAGCAAATCCATTGTCGAACCAAGGCCAGTTCTTGAAATACTTGATTCCAGTCTTGCAGTCTATGCCAATTCGGCGCGTCTGGAGCGAGTCATGGGCCATCTCATACAGAACGCAATAGAGGCTACTTCCCGGGACGGCCAGGTACGGGTTCGACTGAGAGGAGAGAAGGGTTTCGCTATAGTTGAAATAAAGGATACGGGGCATGGGATGAGTGAAGAGTTCATTCGTGAGAGGCTTTTCAAACCTTTCGAAACTACCAAGTCGGCGGGCATGGGTATAGGGGTGTTTGAAAGCAAGGAATATGTGTCTGAACTAGGCGGGAAACTGGAAGTTACCAGCAGCGAATCGGACGGTACAATTTTTCGCATAATTTTGCCTCTTCATCAAAATGATCATGCTATCAAAGTAGCTATGTGAAATGGAGATGCATTGAGGTTAGGTTATTCATATTAGAGTCAAAAAAGCCAAGGAAAGAGGACATAAGTGAGTCAGGATAAAAAGAATCTGCTAATAATCGAAGACGACCCCGGGTTGCAGAAACAATTGCGCTGGAGCTTTGACGCCTATGAAGTATTGGTGGCGGGGGACCGTGAAAGCGCGCTCACCCTGGTTCGACGACATGAGCCAGCGGTCGTAACCATGGATCTGGGGCTCCCACCCGACCCAGATGGGGCTTCAGAAGGGCTGGCCACGTTGGAACAGATACTTGAGCTTGCACCGGATACCAAGCTGATTGTTCTTACGGGCAATCAGGATCATGGCAATGCATTAAAGGCTATCGATATGGGCGCTTACGATTTTCATCAAAAACCTTTTGATCCCGAGATGCTGGGCTTGGTGGTGGAAAGAGCGTTTTATCTGTACGCGTTGCAGCAGGAGAACCGTAGGCTATCGCAAACCCAGATACATTCACCCATAACTGGCATTGTCACCCGCGACCCCGGTCTGGTTAAGGTATGCCGCAGCGTAGAGAAAGTCGCCCCATCAGACGCTACCGTAATACTGCTGGGCGAGAGCGGTACAGGCAAGGAAATTCTGGCGAGAAATCTCCACCAAGCAAGCGCCAGACAAGGAAAACGCTTTATGGCAATCAATTGCGCGGCGATTCCCGAAACACTTTTAGAAAGCGAATTATTTGGCTATGAGAAGGGAGCGTATACTGGAGCGGCAAAGCAGACCCTGGGTAAAATTGAGCTTGCGGATGGGGGCACTTTTTTTCTTGATGAGGTGGGTGATTTGCCCATGCCGCTACAGGCAAAACTCCTCCGTTTCTTGCAAGAAAGGGTGATTGAAAGAATCGGGGGGCGCAAAGAGATTCCGGTTGATGTGCGTATCGTATGTGCAACGCACCAGAATCTGAAAAAGCTGATCGAGGAAGGGCGTTTTCGGGAAGATCTTTATTATCGGCTGAGCGAGATCGTAATCACAATTCCTCCCTTGCGGGAGCGGGCAGGCGACCCCGCGTTGCTGGCATATCACTTCAAGAATAAGTTCTCAAACCAGGAGAGGCGCTCCTCGCTGAACTTTAGTCAGGAGGCACTTGCTGCGATCGAAAGCCATCCGTGGCCAGGCAACGTACGAGAAATGGAGAACTGCATCAAGCGGGCCGTTATCATGGCCGACGGTCCCCTGATTAGCGCGGAAGATCTCGGGTTGCAGACTTCGACAGCTCTGGCGGAACCTATTAATCTTCGTCAGATACGTGACAAGGCGGAATGTGATGCCTTGACGAAAGCGCTGGCGAGAGTAGATGGTAATGTTGTCAAGGCAGCAGAATTACTCGGCGTTAGCCGTCCTACCATTTATGATCTAATGAACCGTCATGGGCTAAAATAAAAAAGTTTTCTGCAACCATCTCGTCCTTCATCACCATTTAATAAACAGGTTTCTCCATGGCAGATCTTGTCCATAAGCTCATTTTTAAGTCTGCTGATCGCTTTTCCGATACGGAAGCATTGGTATACCAAGGAAAACGAACAGGCTATGCCGCTTTAGCCGAGGAAATTGACTCGACGCGGAAGGCCTTGCTTGCGTTAGGGCTCGATCGGGATGAGCGCGTTGCGGTTTATCTGGAAAAGCGCCCGGAAACAGTTGCTGCCCTATTTGGCGCCGCCGCCGCCGGGGGTGTTTTTGTGCCTGTCAACCCTCTTCTCAAGCCGGAACAGGTAGCTTATATTCTGCGCGACTGCAATGTAAGAATCCTGATTACTTCGGTCGACCGTATAAAGTTGCTTGGCGCAGTTCTGTTGCAGTGCCATGACCTGCATTCCGTGATAGTGGTCAACTCGGCCGAGGCTTCGCCGGTTATCCCTGGGCTGACTGTTATATCGTGGGATGATGCCCTCTCTGCCGGCGGGCACGTCAAGGCGCACCATTGTATCGATAGCGACATGGCCGCGATTCTTTACACTTCAGGAAGCACCGGCAAGCCAAAGGGCGTAGTTCTTTCCCACCGCAACCTTGTAGTGGGGGCGACGAGCGTTGCGCAGTACTTGAAAAACAGCTCCGATGACCGCATTCTGTCCGTGTTGCCGCTGAGCTTTGACTACGGACTCAGTCAACTTACCACGGCTTTTCATGTTGGGGCTACAAGTGTCCTGATGAACTATTTGCTGCCGCGGGATATCATCGATACCGTTGAGAAGGAAAGTATTACTGGTCTCGCTGCAGTGCCCCCTTTGTGGATTCAACTCGCCCAGTTGAATTGGCCAGGGGATATTTCATTGCGTTATATTACAAATTCCGGCGGGGCAATGCCGCGGGCGACTCTCGATTTGCTGCGTGGCATATTTCCCAATACCATGGTATTTCTCATGTATGGCCTTACCGAGGCATTCCGCTCGACCTTTCTGCCCCCGGAGGAAATGGATGGTCGCCCGGATTCCATAGGTAAGGCTATCCCCAATGCCGAAGTGCTGGTGCTACGCGAAGATGGCTCGCTTTGTGCGGCTGGTGAGCCAGGAGAGTTGGTGCATCGTGGAGCCCTGGTTTCCATGGGATACTGGAATGACCGGGAAAAAACCGCTGAGCGTTTTAAACCTGTCCCTTCCCGCCAATCCGGGCTGACTATTCCGGAATTGGCAGTATGGTCGGGAGATACGGTGCGGATGGATGAAGAAGGCTTCCTGTATTTCATCGGTCGCCGCGATGAAATGATCAAGACCTCAGGTTATCGTGTAAGCCCCACCGAAGTCGAAGAAGTGATCTATGCTACGGAACTTGTGGGAGAAGCTGCCGCCATCGGGATTCCTCACCCCGTTTTGGGTCAGGCTATTGTCTTGATCGTAACGTCGCGAGGGGGTGGGGAGCTTGACCACGACGCATTGATGGCGGCCTGCAAGCTCCATCTTCCCGCTTTCATGCTGCCCAGCCGGATCGAGCCCAGGGAGGGCAATTTGCCGCGTAACCCCAACGGCAAGATTGACCGCAAACTCCTTGCCCAGGAGTTGCAAAACACCTTTATGAAAGGCGGCGCATGAGTAATCCCCGCCCAAAGCACGCCCCACTGATTCAATTTCCAATTCGCGATAATTGCATTCAGATCGGCGGCATCTCTCTCATACGCTTGGCGCAACGGGTGGGCAGAACACCTTTCTATGCTTATGACCGGCAACAGCTTACTAAGCGGGTTGCTTTTCTACGTCAGCACTTGCCAGCTGAAGTCCACCTTCACTATGCCATGAAAGCCAATCCCATGCCTGCAGTCGTGCAACATTTGGCTAGCCTGGTGGATGGGATTGATGTGGCATCAGGGGGCGAAATGAGGATTGCTCTTGATACGCCAATGCCCCCGGGACTGATTAGCTTTGCCGGGCCGGGAAAGGGTGAAGACGAACTCTCCTGCGCGATTGCCGCGGGCATTGTCTTGAACATGGAATCCGAGCAGGAAATGGAACGTATCGCCAATCTTGGTGTTCACCTTGGCATTCGTCCAAAAGTGGCGGTGCGTGTCAACCCTGACTTTGAACTTAAATCCTCCGGCATGAAAATGGGCGGAGGGCCCAAGCAGTTTGGCGTGGATGCGGAGCGCGTCCCAGTCATGCTGGGCCGGCTCGGTAAACTGGGGCTCGATTTCGAGGGATTTCACATCTTCAGCGGTTCGCAAAACCTGAAGGTAGCGGCCATCCAGGAGTCTCATGAAAAAACCTTGCGGCTCGGCATATCCCTTGCTCAGTATGCGCCTGGCCCAGTTCGCCTCCTGAACATCGGTGGCGGTTTTGGTATTCCTTATTTTCCAGGCGACGAGGCGTTGGATCTGGCAGCAGTGGGTGAAAACTTGCAGCGTTTGCTGCCTGAAACAAAACGGCAACTTCCTGAGGCTCGCATCGTAATCGAACTGGGACGGTATCTGGTAGCTGAAGCCGGTGTCTATGTGTGTCGCGTGCTGGAGCGAAAGGAGTCGAGGGGACAAGTTTTCCTGGTGACTGATGGCGGCCTGCATCACCATCTCGCCGCCTCGGGAAATTTTGGTCAGGTAATCCGCAAAAATTATCCTGTTGTTGTCGGCAATAAGATACATGGCGACGAAAGGGAAATTGTCTCGGTAGTGGGGCCGCTCTGCACGCCGCTGGATCTATTGGCGGATCAAATGGAAATGACCAAGGCCGAGATGGGGGACTTGATTGTCGTCTTTCAGTCAGGCGCTTACGGCTTGACCGCGAGTCCGACGGCATTTCTCAGCCATCCTGCACCTGTTGAAGTATTGGTTTAGCAAGCAAGACTATTTGTTGATCCGGTGAATGTAGCATATTGCACGTAGTAGCCACAAATGAGACATCAAATAATCCATTAACAACGAAAAATAATGGAACGGTAATGTTCAGGAAAATCGAGGAACTATTTTGAGCGGGTTGTGCGGCTGGATAGGCAACGGCGGCGCCACCGCCACTGAAAATTTGCAGCTTGTCCAGCGCATGGCTGGGCCGCTTGCCCGTTTTGATGGCAGCGGAGTTAAGGCACTGGCTGGCGGGAACAGTGCCCTGGCGGTTGCTGCAAGCGGCGATAGCACACATTTTTATCAGAAAGAAGGGCTTCTCGTGGCGCTATGGGGGCGAATCGGCTTTAGAGAGCCTCGCCTTACCCAGCTTGCGCAGGCCGAAGGCTTCGCAAAAACGCTAGCTGACAATTGGAGGGAAAGAGGAGAGAAAGCCTTTGAGAGTCTGACAGGAGCATTTTCCCTTTGCATTCTGCATGAGGATAGGAATGAGGCCATTTTGGCGATAGATCGCATGGGCATTCACCCGCTTTCCTTCCAGATTTCGGGAGGAAGCTTCGTTTTTGGTTCATCGGCGGATGCCATAATTTTGCACCCCAAAATAAAAGTCGAGATCGCCCCGCAGAGCTTATACAACTACGTTTATTTTCACATGGTGCCCGGGCCCAGTACTATTTATCAGGGACAGCAACGTCTTCTGCCTGGTGAATATATAATTTATCGGAAGGGGAGTGTAGAGACTCACAAATACTGGGAAATGCGATTTGTGGAAGACGAGAAGCGTCCCTTTCAAGAGCTTAAGCAGGATTTTCGGGATTTGTTGCGCTCAAGCGTGCGCGAAGCAATCGGCGGTCAGGAGGTGGGGGCTTTTCTCAGCGGTGGAACTGACAGTTCGACGATCGCGGGAATATTGGGAGAGGTAAGCGGCCAGCCAGCCCAGACTTACTCCATCGGTTTCGATGCCTCAGGTTATGACGAAATGGAATATGCCCGCATTGCGGCGAGACATTTTTCTACTCGGCATCATGAGTACTATGTCACTCCCGATGATATCGTGAGTGCTATTCCGGAAGTTGCGGCGATTTTCGATCAGCCTTTTGGTAACGCTTCTGCCATACCCGCTTTCTATTGCGCGCGCATGGCTAAAGCCGACGGACTGAGCAGGATGCTGGGCGGTGACGGAGGAGATGAGTTATTCGGCGGCAATGTACGCTACGCCAAGCAGCATCTCTTTTCCCTTTATGAACAAATACCTGCCATGGTGCGCAAGGGAATGATCGAGCCGCTGGTTTTTGGCATTCCTGGCGGGAATGCTCTGCCACTGGTGCGAAAGGCTCGCAGCTACATCGAACAGGCGTCCATTGCGATGCCGGCGCGTACCGAAACCTATAATCTTCTTGACCGTTACGGCCATGGAGAGGTTTTTACCCAGGAGTTTCTGGCTACTGTCAACGCGGCCCATCCCTCTATTCTCCTGGATCAAATCTATCATCAGGCGGATGCTAAAAGTCTGATAAACCGTATGCTGGCTTTTGATCGTAAGTTCACACTGGCAGACAATGATTTACCTAAAGTGGCGAAGGCTTGCGAATTGGCAGGGATGGATGTCGCTTTTCCACTTATTAGCGATGAGATTACGGCCTTTTCCTTGCGACTTGAACCTCAACTCAAGCTTAAGGGCACAAAATTACGTTATTTTTTTAAAGAAGCACTGCGGGGATTTTTGCCGGAAGAGATTATCGCCAAACAAAAACACGGCTTCGGCCTGCCTTTCGGCGTATGGCTTCAACATCACAAACCGTTACAGACCTTGGCTTCGGATAGCCTGAGTGACCTCAAGTCGAGGAACATTATACGCGCTGATTTTATCGATAAACTACTGGGGCAACATCTGGGCGAGCACGCGGGTTACCACGGCACCATGGTCTGGGTGCTAATGATGCTAGAGCAGTGGTACAGGCAGCGGTAGGCGCCAGATCTTGAACAATGCCCGCTATGCTAATCTCTGCTTCAGTCCTGATTGCTTAAGGTTATAGCTCAAGTAGCAATGTTTTCTGCTACCCTTCGCAAAAAACGGAATTCATTGTAATTCTTCGATCGAACTGTACGAAATCCTATTTCGACGTGCC